>JAJTBH010000384.1 GCA_021287005.1 Anaerolineae bacterium | reverse complement strand
TGAACCAAACAAATTCGGGGTTAAAAAATTGACAAAATGCCAGGGCCAAAAAGAATAACTTAGTGCGCGCATGTAATCAACACTATTTGAACGTTGAGATAAAATCAAATACTCGGCTGTGGGAATTAACTGAATACATGCCAGTAACGAACCAAGCAAAACGGGGATAACGATTAAAAGATAGTTCGTTATAAACGATTTTATTTGTCGCCCGTTAAATAATGCCACCAAACCCCAGGCAAGTGCCAGAATCAAAGAATAGAAGGTTATTTGAGCATGTCCTGCCAAAAGCTGCATGGCCACACAGATACACAACCATAATTGTGATTGAAATGGCGACTTACTCTGATTAATCGATTGAAGGATTTGATTAACAAAAACCAGTTCCCACGGCAGCCAGGCTCCGCAGGAAATTATGCTAAAAAAGCCCAGACGGGTGACCCAATAACCCGAAAGTGAAAAAACCAGGCCGCCGACCATCATTCCCGTAACATTTCCACCCCATTGTTTGATCAACACCGCCATTCCAAGCCCGGCCAACCAAAGATGGATTAAAACCAATAATGTATGCGCCCAGGCCAACCAGGGGGCGCCGCCCAGCACAAAAAAAGGAAAAATCAGCCAGGTGAACGGATAAAAAAAGGCGAGCTGGTAGTTGGCAATTAATGGTGCATTTAACCCGACATACGCATTTAAGAAAGGCATCTGACCGTTTAATATTTGTTCAAAGGCATAAGTCCGCCAGGGAATAAATTGTAAAGCCGGTGTGCCCCAGAATAAACTTGATCCACTTAATAAGGGATAAGATAACAGCAGAAGCGGGCCAAGCATGATTACAAGGTATGGCAGCCAATTTTTCTTAATAAACTGGTCAAAAAAATTGGTCATTTGTTTTCTCCATGCACCTTATAAAGTGAATATTCACCGCTCGTGTAAACTCTGGTTAAAAACGAATTTTTACTTGTCTTGCCGTCAGTAAATAAAATAAAAGAGGGGTGATATTTTTGGATAATTTTTAATTGTAATAAATCATCCTGCGTTTGATAAAAACTATCAATATCATTTAAAACTTCCTTAAAATGAATGCTTTCCGGGCCGTGACCTGTGACAACCCGCTGCGGCGTCCAGGCCGGCAAAGGATTAGAAAGATCATAGGACGCGAGCACACTTTCACCTGGCCCGGCGTTTTGCCTGAGGTAATAAAAGATATTTACGGCATCCCGCGAAACAAATATGGGTTGCGCAGGATTCAAAACCGCCATAATTCCCCCAACCAGTAAAATTAAAGAACTGATCCACAACGGGATACTACCGGCAATCCATATTTGAGGCCGCAGATTGATCTTAAACGCCAGAGGAACTGCCGATAAGATTAATAAAACCAACCAGAATCCATCCGCCATTCGACGCTGCACGTTGGTAGGCAAATAAATTAAAATGGGGAAGATTAACAACCATGCGATCAGGAGATATCCATTATTATTTTTTGTTTTTATCAGGGTTATAACGCCCCATAAAGCCAATGGAACAAAGATCCCCAGTGAAAAAACATAATCCACGGGAGAAGGCGACAGAATGATATTTTGAGCATACCAACCCTGCAAATAGGGATCCCATTGAAAGGATAAAAAATTATAAATTACCCAGGATGAAGTTAAGCCCATGATAATTAAAAATGCACGCAAACTGGAAAACCAGTTTTTTTCAAAAAGCCCTTTTTTCTGCGTCAGGTTGGACAAACACCATACCAACAAATAAGCCCCCAAAACGGCCCAGCCGATGGTAATGGTTAAAGGTTGAAAGAAACCCATTAAACCCCATAAAGCGGCTATTAAAAGGGTTTGTTTTATGTTTTTGTCCCAATTCATAAAACCATATAAACCGAGTATTAATAAAGCCCGGCTGAATAATAGATGGGGTAAACCGTAAACAGACAAAAAACCGAATGTTTCGGGTGAATATAATTCTAGAGGATTATTCCCGCCCGCCAACAAAACCAACCACCCCAAACCGCCCCCCGCCATTGAAAGGGCCAAAACCAACCGCCGGTGTATCACATTGCAGAGAAATGTTGAAATAAAAACATACGAAACCACTGCCAAAAATAGTATTCCCGTTAAACGGAATAAGTGAAATAACACAACAAGTTGTTCGTGCTGTCCGGGGGCTGATGTTAATTTTCCCAATAACAGATAAGGTAAAAAAGCCAGAAACCCTCGTTGTTCCTCACCGGAATAAGGTGTTTTAAAAAGCCAGGCGCCGTTTGCCCCGGTTAACATTTTGGCTATATATGAATTCCCGTCTTCTACGCCAAATACAAAACCGCTAAATTGCCAATTTTGCCCTTGAACTGCAAATCCCAGGAAATACGGCAGGGTTGTTAAAATGAAAATAAAAATTACAAAATAAATAACGAATTTAAATTCTTTTTTTTCGATCAAGTTTCACCATCGTCAAACACCACATGATCAATATACACAAACTGATAGCCAGCAATGGCATCAATACATCGGGTTTAAATTGGATAATTACCTCGTGTTGTCCGGCCTCGATATGGGTCTGTAATAATAAATCATCTGTTTTGTCAAATTCCGTCTTTCTCCCATCCACGTAAATTTGCCAGCCGGGGAAATTAACTTCAGAAATCATCAATTGTCCGGGGCCATTTATCGTGAGCGAAATTAAATCATCCCCCCTTTTATTAAAAACCGGTTCAAGAATTTGTCCATTTTTTAATAAATAAATCTCCGGTTTGTATAACATATTCTCGTAAATATAAATGGAATTTCCGGGATCAATCAGGTGTAAATCGTTTTGTTTGATGGGAAAGGCTGAAACAATATATCGGACACTTAAATTTCCCAACCGGTTTAAATCCAATCTCAAATTATCTGGCGGGCTGGTTGGAACACCATTTGGGAATGGCGGCAGTGTAACGCTATACGCATTGTTATTAAATCCTCCGGCTTCAGCCATATATTCGCTATATCCGCTTAATTGCATGGGGTTTATGCCATCACTTTGGTTAACCCGGTAATAAGCCCCACTTTGCTGTGGCATACTGTAGGTCGGCGAGTAAATCCGGCCCGGTTTGCCGGATTGGATGATTTTTGCGATGTTTGCACCCTGTTCTAATATTTTATCAAATAACTCATGCCGGTAAAGCGAAGCATTCACTCCCAATAAATCAATTAAAATAAAAGGAATTAATATCGCCATCCAAACACTGTATCTGATTTTTCCGGTATCCTTGATAATCAATAAAATCAGAAAAATGATCAAAAATATTGCTCCCCAAAAAAATTCCAGCGCCAAATTTGAATTTACGATCGCCATACCAGACGCGACCAACAACCCGAAAACGCCGCTTCCAAAAATCATCAGGTTATATCCAAAAATAATCCGTTCTTGTTTCGAAAAATCAAATAACAAATTTAATACTTGAGCGGTTGAAATTATTAACGCAATCAATGCCACAAACAACGCCCGGGATGGTACACGCAACAAATTTAACCCTGGTAAAAATTGCATACCCGCAAACAAGGGCCGAATGCCCAATGCAAAAATGAGGGCAAACACATATAACAATGGCCAGAGATAAATCCTTTTATCTTTTTTTAAAAATAGAATATTAATCAAAACCGGAAAAACCAGCGCTCCACCATAAACG
>JAJTBH010000383.1 GCA_021287005.1 Anaerolineae bacterium | reverse complement strand
CTTTTTATCAATCAAACCAAATGCAGCCAGACCAACACCAGGTCGACCAGCTTAATGCCAATAAACGGCACAATTAAACCGCCCAGGCCATAGATGAGCAGATTGTCGCGCAGCAGTTTAGACGCGCCAACAGCCCGGTATGGCACACCGCGCAAAGCCAGTGGAATCAACAAGACGATAATGATGGCGTTAAATATCACCGCCGAAAGGATGGCGCTTTGCGGTGTTGCCAGGTGCATGATGTTTAACACCCCCAACTGCGGGTATACCGACACAAAAGCGGCCGGGATAATCGCAAAATATTTGGAAACGTCGTTGGCAATGCTGAAGGTGGTCAAAGAACCGCGCGTCATCAACAATTGTTTGCCAATCTCAACGATTTCAATCAGTTTGGTCGGGTTGCTTTCAAGGTCAATCATATTGGCCGCTTCGCGCGCCGGCTGTGTGCCCGTATTCATGGCAACGGCCACATCGGCCTGCGCCAACGCCGGGGCATCATTGGTGCCGTCGCCGGTCATAGCCACCAGCCTGCCGCCGTTTTGATATTCACGAATTAAGGTCAGTTTTTTCTCCGGTGTGGCTTGTGCCAAAAAATCATCCACACCGGCTTCTGCGGCGATTGCCGCCGCGGTTAACGGGTTATCCCCGGTGATCATCACGGTTTTAATACCCATTTTGCGCAGTTGGGCAAAACGTTCTTTCAGGCCGCCTTTAACGATATCTTTAAGATGGATAACTCCCTCGGCGCGGCGATTACGTACCACCACCAGCGGTGTACCACCACTGCGGGCGATCGTTTCAATCTGACGGGTTAATTCAGGGGGAATTATTTCACCCATTTGCTGCAAATAGGCCAGCATGGTATCCGGAGCACCCTTGCGGATGCTGGTGCCGTCAAAATCAACGCCGCTCATCCGGGTTTGGGCCGTAAACGGGATAAAATGCATACCCTGCGGCGCCTGCTCGGTGGCGCTGACCGCTCTTCCACGTAATCCATATTTTTCCTTGGCCAGCACGACGATCGAACGACCTTCGGGTGTTTCATCGGCCAGCGAGGAGAGCTGAGCCGATTCGGCCAGTTGCCGCTGTTCCACGCCCGGCGCAGGAATGAACTCGACTGCCTGGCGGTTGCCGAGGGTGATGGTGCCGGTTTTATCCAATAAAAGTACGTCCACGTCCCCAGCCGCCTCAATGGCGCGTCCCGAGAGGGCAATTACATTACGTTGAATCAAACGATCCATACCGGCGATCCCGATGGCCGATAACAAACCGCCAATGGTGGTGGGAATCAGGCAAATTAACAATGCCACCAACACGGTAATGGTAATCGGCAAGCCCATCCCGGCCGCTTTAACACTGTAAAGCGAATAGGGCAGCAGGGTGATACAAACGCCCAGAAAAATGATGGTAAATGCCGAGAGCAAGATATTTAACGCAATTTCGTTGGGCGTTTTCTGGCGTTTTGCGCCTTCCACCAGTGAAATCATCCGGTCCAGAAAACCTTCGCCCGGGTTGGCGCTGACGCGAATCACCAGCCAGTCGCTTAATAAACGCGTTCCACCGGTGACGGCACTGCGGTCACCCCCCGCTTCGCGAATTACCGGCGCCGATTCGCCGGTTACGGCTGATTCGTCCACCGAGGCAATTCCATCCAGCACTTCTCCGTCAGCCGGGATAATATCGCCAGCTTTAACGACATACAAATCTCCCTGGCGCAGCGCCGTTGAAGGCGTCTCCAAATATTTATCCGGGTAAATACCCTTTTCGGACATTTTGGCCAGTTTTTTGGAAACGGTTTCCTGTCGGGTTCGGCGCAGCGAATCAGCCTGGGCTTTACCCCGTCCTTCGGCCAGAGCCTCGGAAAAATTGGCAAATAACACTGTAAACCACAGCCAAAGTGTGATCGCCCCGATATAAGTCGCCGGAGCTTCGCCTTTTCCGAGCAGCGCCTGAATCCACAAAACAGTGGTTAACCCACAGCCCACTTCCACCACAAACATGACCGGGTTACGTAGCATGTTACGCGGATTTAATTTTATAAACGCGTCCAGAAAAGCGCGGCGATATAATCGTTGATTAACAAATCTGGATTTTTTACCGGAGTTTGTATTCATTCTTATGCTCCAATCATCATCAAATGTTCCACAATCGGTCCCAAAGCCAGGGCGGGAATAAAGGTTAAGGCACCGACAATCAGGATAATGCCCATCAACCAGACAATAAACAATAACGACGCGGTCGGTAAGGTGCCGGAACCAGCCGGGACCTTCTTTTTAGCCGCCAGAGAACCGGCCAGAGCCAGCGTGGGAATAATGACCCAGAAGCGGCCGACCAGCATGGCCAAAGCGCCGAGCAGGTTATAAAAAACGGTATTCCCCGACAAACCGGCGAAAGCGCTGCCGTTATTGTTACCCTGTGATGTAAACGCATATAAAACCTGTGAGAAACCATGCGGTCCGGGATTGGAAATGGACAAGATTCCGGCATCCAACGATACCGCCACCGCCGTTAAGCCCAACACCAACAGCGGCATAATCAGGATAACCAGCGAAGCCATTTTCATCTCATAAGCTTCGATTTTTTTGCCAAGATATTCCGGCGTGCGGCCAACCATTAAGCCGGCCACAAAAACAGCCACAATAACAAACACCAGCAAACTGTACAAACCGGAACCCACCCCACCGGGCACAACCTCACCCAGCATCATCAATAACAATAAAACGAATCCACCCAGCGGCGTAAAGGAATCGTGCATGCTGTTAACTGCCCCATTAGACGTGCCGGTGGTGGTCACGGCAAACAGCGCAGAACGAGAGATGCCAAAACGTACTTCCTTCCCTTCCATATTGCCGCCCGGTTGAAAGATGCCGCTTGTTTGATCCACCCCCAGGGTCGTCAGATGTCTATTTCCGGATGCTTCAAAATAATAAGTGAATGCCGTAAACACAAATAAAAACGCCAGCATCACAAATAACAACGCCCATCCCTGGCGTGTATCGCCTGTCATTTTACCGAATGTGTAAGTTAATGAAAGCGCAATTAATGTTTGAGCCAATACCAGCAAAAAATCGGTTAATGGCGACGGGTTTTCAAAGGGATGGGCTGCATTGGCATTAAAAAATCCGCCGCCATTCGTGCCAATATGTTTTATCGCCAACTGTGAAGCCACCGGGCCGGTGGCAATCGTTTGTGAGTTAATAACCTGCCCATTTGGCCCGGTGAAGGGCTGAATAAGGTCTGCATTTATACTGGGCGACAGGGTTTGAACAACTCCCTGCGAAACAAAAACCAGGGCAAAAACGATCGACAGCGGCATCAGAATATACAGGGTACTGCGTGTCAGATCTACCCAAAAATTTCCCAGCGACTGTGTAGTAAACCTGACAAATCCGCGAATCAGGGCTATTAAAACAGCCAAACCGGTAGCAGCCGATAAAAAGTTCTGCACGGTCATGCCCAACATCTGGCTGAGATAACTCATGGTCGATTCGCCGCCGTAATTTTGCCAGTTGGTATTGGTTACAAAACTCACAGCCGTGTTTAATGCCAGGTCAGGCGTCACGGCTGCCAATCCTTGCGGATTTCCGGGCAAAAATGACTGTAATCTGATTAAAAGATACAAAAAAATGATTCCCAGCAAATTAAAAATCAGAACTGCGCTGGTATAATTTTTCCAGGTCATT
>JAJTBH010000382.1 GCA_021287005.1 Anaerolineae bacterium | reverse complement strand
GAACGGCATCATAAGCCACTGCGCCGGGGTCTGCATTGGGTTGACCGGTAATGACCGGCACTTTTAATCTGTCACCCCAGACCTGTAATTGATCGACTGCTGCGGCCCGGAATGTGTCGGCAGCGCCAAGCAGTACTTTTTTGTGTTGGTCGATAAACTGTTTGCTTAATTTTGCGGCCGTGGTCGTTTTTCCCGATCCGTTTACGCCGACCAGCAGAATAACGCTCGGTTTCTGCGATGTAAGGTCGAAATCGGGTGTGGGTAACAGACGACTTAACAGGTCCTGCCGTAAACAGTCGCTTAATTCCGAGGTGCGCGTGAAGCCATTTTGTTCAACCATTTTGGTCAGCGATTTGATAATTGCTTCGGTCGTGTCCAGGCCAAGATCAGCCTGCACCAGCATGGCTTCCAATTCCTCCCAGGTGTCAGCGGTAATTTCACTGGCGCCAAACAGGGTGGCGATTCTGCCAAAGGTTACTTTTCGGGTACGGTCCAGCCCGTTTTTCCATTTATCGAATAAATTATCCATGGGGCTAAATTATATCATGTCGGAAAAAATAGTTAATAAAATTTTCAAAAAAAAGAAGCCAATCCGCGCTATGGGAAATCGATTAGTGTTGAAAAGTATGTTAAAATAATCCATTATGAGTGTAAAAGTCGTTGCAACCAACAAAAAAGCACATTTTGAGTATTTTCTTCTTGATCGTTTTGAAGCCGGCCTTGAATTAAAAGGCAGCGAAATTAAATCAATTCGCGACGGTCAAATGAGTCTGGCCGAGGCATTTATCACCACGGATGGACGCGAAGCCTGGTTGGTCAATGCGCATATAGCCACCTATGAAGCCGCAAATCGGTATAACCATGACCCGAAACGACAGCGGCGTCTATTGTTGCATAAAAAAGAAATCAGACAGTTGTTCGACAGCGTCCGGCAAAAGGGCGTTACCATTGTTCCGGTTCAGGTTTATCTGAAAGAAGGCCTGGCGAAAATTGAAATTGCCATTGCAAAGGGCAAAAAATTATACGATAAACGCGAAACAATCGCGAAACGTGATATGGATAGAGAAATGAAACGCCAGGAGCGAGACCGTGAAAGGTAGGCCGGAAACCTTATGCTGGGAAACAATATTCTTGCGTTAGTCGTCACACTGATTTTATGTTTAATTTGGCTGCGAGCAATGGATTTTTTTGCTCATAAAAAATGGATAGAAAGTTCTTTGAGCCGGAAAATTATTCATATTGGCACCGGCCCCATTTTTGTTTTATGCTGGCCTTTGTTTGAAAATAATAATATTTATTCGCGCTTTTTTGCCGCTTCGGTTCCATTATTGATTACCATCCAGTTTTTTCTGGTAGGCGCGGGAATTATCAAGGATCAAGCTTCGGTTGACTCAATGTCACGCAGCGGTGATCGTAAAGAAATTTTACGCGGTCCTTTGTATTACGGAATAGTATTTGTTTTATTGACCATCTTTTTTTGGAAAGATTCATTAATCGGCATTATTGCATTGATGTTGATGTGTGGTGGAGATGGACTGGCAGATATTATCGGCTCGCGCATTCAATCCATCAATATTCCGTGGGCAAAAAACAAAACCCTGGCCGGCACAATCGCAGTTTTTGTGGGAGGCTGGATATTTTGTGTTTTTGTTATTTTCCTTTATCAGGCCTGGGGGATCATGAATATAAATACAGCGGCCTTGTTACTTCCAATTACGGTAATTTCATTAACCGGTGCGCTGGTTGAATCATTACCCTTCCGGGATATCGATAATATTACTGTCCCGCTGGCATCCATATTATTAAGCTTTTTAATTTTGAGGTGATCTGATGGAACTTGACGGAAATCATTTAACCATTAGTCAGATTGTGGCTGTTGCACGACATGGTGAGAAAGTTGGTTTATCCACTGAGGGACGAAGCTCATTATTAAAATCCCGCCAGAACCTTGAAAAAATTATATCGACCGGCAAAGCCGTCTATGGCATTAATACCGGTTTTGGAATTTTTTCGGATACAAGAATTCCCATTCAAGATGCCGCCCAATTAAGCAGAAATCTGATCTTAAGCCATGCGGTTGGTACGGGTATACCTTTTGACCAGGAAGTGGTTCGAGCGGGAATGTTAATCCGCGCCAATACACTTACGAAAGGTTTTTCAGGCGTTCGAGTGGAAATCGTCGAGACCATTCTCGAAATGTTGAATAAAAACGTCGTGCCGCTAATCCCTTCACAAGGATCATTGGGATCATCCGGCGATTTATGTCCGCTCTCACACATGGCATTGGTTTTCACCACAGACGGTGATGATAAAGAAGAAGATTCTGGTTTCGCCTGGTTTGACGGTGAATTAATGAGTGGTAAAGCCGCTATGCAAAAAGCCGGAATCCCGCGACTCATTCTGGGAGCCAAAGAAGGCCTTGCCCTTAATAACGGCGCAACTTTTTCTGCGGCTGTGGCTTCGCTGGCGGTATATGATACAGCATATTTGTTGGACATTGCCGATGTCGCTTTATGTTTAAGCCTCGAAGCCTTATTGGGCTGTTCTTCTGCTTTTGATGACAGATTACACCAGGCACGCGGTCACAAAGGTCAAATTGTCGTGGCCGAAAATGTGCGCCGATTAATCAAAAACAGCTCACTGGTTGACGCCGCCGGGCGTGTTCAAGATGCGTATTCTTTACGCTGCGCCCCGCAGGTTCAAGGTGCGGCCCGTGAAACCCTGCGTTTTGTAAATGAAATTATTAGCCGTGAAATAAACGCCGCCACCGATAATCCATTGATATTTAATGACGAGGAAGTACTTTCGGGCGGTAATTTCCACGGCGAAGCAATTGGTATGGCGATGGACTTTTTATCAATTGCCATATGTGAGGTGGGTGCCATTTCAGAACGGCGTACATTTAGATTGACGGATGGAAAATTAAACGGCGGTTTGCCGGCCATGCTGGTAGACGACCAGTATGCCGCCGGATTAAACTCGGGTTTAATGATGCCCCAATATACGGCGGTATCACTGGTTTTGGAAAACCAGACTCTTTGCGGACCCGATTCGGTCCGATCTTTGCCAACATCGGGCGAACAGGAAGACCATAACGCCAACTCGATGACAGCGGCTCGACATACAAAGGATGTACTCAATAATACACACCAGGTACTGGCGATTGAGATGTATACGGCAGCCAGGGCTTTGGATTTGCGTTTGCGACAGATTCCTTCGGCTCAGTTAGGCAAGGGTACTTCGGCTGCCTATAAATGCATTCGCCAGGCCGTGCCGTATCAAACCGGAGATGCCTGGTGGGGGCCGGAAATTACCCGAGTGAAACAGTTAATTGAAGAAAAAATGTTTCCAAAAGAGATAGCAAAAGTCATAATTGATTGACAAACTCAATCGAGCGGATTATCTTTAAGCATATGAAATACTTTGACAAAAAATTCTCACGACGATCGTTTCTGAAAACCGGCATTTTAGCTGCCGGTGCGTTTGCCATAAACCCATGGGAACACTGGTCGCTTTTTAACGAGGAGTGGCCGGATGCGGAACAACTTGGCCGCAATTGCACCGATGGAATCATTAATTTACGCGCACACCCTTCAGAAAACAGCGCCCAGGTTGGCAGATTGTATGAAGATACTGTGGTTGTGTGGCTGCGTGAAGTTATTGGCGAAGCTCCCGGTGGTGTCTTTT
>JAJTBH010000381.1 GCA_021287005.1 Anaerolineae bacterium | reverse complement strand
AATTTGTCGCCGAAAATATCAGCGGTAATGCCGTCAGCGTGTTAATTAATACAGGCACGGCCGAGAAAAATGAAATTTTGCTGGAATCGATGGATAAAAAACCCCAAACCGAACATTTCTTAAAACAACGCGCTCAGGAAATTGCCGTCTCATTGCGCAAATTTGGATTGAGCATGGATGAATTTATTCAAAAAGCGGCCGGAGGATACGATTTGGGACGTCAGGGGAGACTGGTCGCCGAAGAAAAGACCAGGTATGTTACACGTTGAACGACTGGATACGATCTTCCAACATCGTGAACCCGGCTGTCGATTCTTGATCCTCTATGGACCGGGAATCGATGATATTTATTTACCAGATTCGGATGAAGCCCAATCTTTTGAGACGGTTTTATGGAAACGTCTTAAAGAAGATGGTTACGAACGTATTCTTTTTATAAACCCGCATAAACCGCTGTCATCGCCTGACGGATTAAACACTTTACGTTTGTCAGCCGAATCCAACGAATCTGAGCAGTCGGGACGTATGTCTTTTTTTAACGGACCGCTGGATAATGCTTTCATTATGCAGAGGAACGAAACCAACGGCAGTGCCACCTATGAACTGGGGGATGCTCATGCGGTTGAATACATTAATACGCTGGTGCAGGATCAAAACGGACCGAAAACTGCCGTGATCTTTAATCAGACGGAGATGATTTTTCGATTTTATGAGGATTTACGAACCCTGTCGGGTACGGTTGGTGAGTGGATTCAAAACCCATTGTTAACAAAAAGCCTGATATTATTTATTTTTGCCTCCAATACCACCGCAGACCTGATGCAGGCGGCGCAGTCCATCCCAGTGGCGGAACTGCGCGACAGTTTGTTGTTTAAAAACGGGGGAAATCCGGCCGTGTTACCGTTTGTTTTGCCGGCTCCATTTGGTGATGAATTGACCCGTTTATTGGAAAAACAAACTGAACGATTAAAACTGGTTTTGCCGGATGGTTATATTGATCATCTGGTCGGTTTAATGGAAGGTCAGGGAAAATTATTAAGACAGTGGGCGGCATTGGTAGAAAAAAACCCCGATTTATCCCTGGAAAAAGCCCGGACTGAAAAATGGTTCAATTATATGCGCGATCCGCAAAAAACGGCAAAAGAAGCCCTGCGAGAACTGGTTGGGCTGGAGGACGTAAAAAAAAGGATCGATGAAATTTCCGCATGGATGAATTACCAAAAAGAAAACCGCACCGGCGCGACACCCTTAATGCATTTTGTATTTACGGGCAACCCGGGCACCGGTAAAACCACGGTTGCGCGCCTGATGGCGGAACTGCTCAAGACGGCCGGATTTTTAAAAAAGGGCCATCTTGTGGAAGCGCAGGCGTCCGATTTGGTGGGAAATTATGTCGGCGAAACGGCCATTAAAACCAATGGCGTTATTGATCAGGCATTGGATGGGTTGTTGTTTGTGGATGAGGCTTATATGCTCACGGAGGAAGGCCGCGGCGCTTATGGGCGCGAAGCCCTGGATACGTTAATGCTGCGAATGGAAAATGAGCGCCGGCGTCTGGCTGTAATTGTGGCGGGATATCCCGACCGCATGCGCCAATTCTTAAAAGCCAATCCGGGGCTGGCCAGGCGCTTCCCGGCGGATAATATTATTAATTTTAACGATTATTCCCCGGAAGAATTGTGGGTCATTTTTAATAATCAACTGGCTGAAAGAAACATTCCGCTTGAATCAGAACCGGCCGACCTGCTGCGCCAATCTATTATTGCCTTGTACCAGCAGCGAGATGAACAATTTGGTAATGCAGGCGAAATGCGAAATTTAACAGATCTCCTGGAGCGGAAACGTGCGGCTCGCATCATGATTGATCAACTGCCAAAGGATAGCCCATTATCCGAGGAAGATATTCCGTTAGAACTCAAACAAATGGGCAGTAAAAAAGCGCCCGATGTTGAAGCGTTGTTATCAACCTTGGATGAATTTGTGGGCATGCAGGATGTAAAAGACATGATTCACCGGTTAAGCCGCCGGCTGCAATTTGAATTGATGAGCAATCACCAGAAAAAACCGGAGTTACAACACCTGGTATTCAGCGGCAACCCGGGCACGGGCAAAACCAGTGTCGCCCGATTAATAGGAAAACTATATCAATCGTTGGGAGTGCTGCGGAAAGGGCATTGTGTAGAAGTCAGTCGCGCCGACCTGGTGGCCGGTTATGTAGGGCAGACGGCTATTCAGACATCCGAAAAAATTAAAGAGGCCTTTGGCGGCGTATTATTTATCGATGAAGCTTATGCCCTTTCGCGGGCGCAGGGAAATGGAAATGATTTTGGTCAGGAAGCCATTGACACTTTGGTTAAAAACATGGAGGATTATCGTAACCGTTTCCTGGTGATTGTGGCAGGTTATCCGCGTGAGATGTCCGGATTCTTAAATTCAAACCCGGGGTTAAGGTCTCGTTTTGGTACTACTTTAAATTTCCCCGATTATTCGACTGAGGAATTGCTGAAAATATTATGTTATCAGGCCGCCGCTGAACATTATGAATTGGATGATGCGGCGTTGGATCGGGTTAGAGAAAATATTAACAACCTGGTTTACCAACATCCGGAGGGATTTGGGAACGGCCGTTTTGTTCGGAATTTGTTTGAGGGAATTAAAAATAATTATGCCGAACGTTCCATCAGCCAGCATCAAAAAAGCGGCGATTTATCTTTCTTCACGCCGCCTTTTAAGGTTATAACCGATGATATACCATTGTTGGATGCCGGTCTGATGGGCTAATGTTTCAGGCCGAGAGCATGCTTTTAATGCGGGCCATTAAATATTCCTGCATAAAAACCAGTTTATCGTCATACCACTTCATCATTACCGGGTTATGTTTGCGATCGGCTTCGAGACGCAGTGTTTTAAACAATTGAATGCCGTCTTTGAGTTTTAAGATGGCTTCTTCACGCAAACGCGGTACACGCCACTGCGTGATGCCCAATAACCAGTAGGTGACTGCCTGGCGATGTGAATTGGGGGGGAGACGGTCAATGGCATTTTTAAATATCTTGATTGCCTCTTCGCTGCTGCCTAATTGATATTTGGCCACGCCGCAAAACACCAATACCTCGCGGTATTGATCCAGGTCGTTACTTAATTCGCTCAAATGCATGAGGCTGTCAATAAGTTGGTGTGCATCGTGGTTTTTGCGCTGAGAAATGGACGCAAGAATTTTTCGGTAATAATCCTGGGTTTGATCATCAAGATGACCATGTTCGGGCACATCCAACCAGGCATATACTTCCTGAATGCAGGTAGCGGCCATCAGTTTGTTGATTTCAACCAGGCGCTCCTGGTACCAGTTTAAGACATCGGGACGGGTGATGCTGACGCCTTTGCCTTTGGTAATGTCCGTGAAAGTTTCACGGGCAATAGACCAGTTGTAATAAGTTTGCGGCAGGTCTTCCATCGCCAGTGCGTTGTAACCCAGAAGCCAATAGGTGATGGCTTTTCGGTGTGCATCCTGATCATAGCGCTGCAGGGCTTCTTCCATGAGGATTTTGGCTTCGTAATACTTCTCGCGGTGAAATTTTGCCAGGGCGCCATTTAACTTGATTTCGGCGTTTTCAAGGGGAATGAAGGGATACTGTGATTTTTCGAGCGAATCGCGAATGGAGGCATCCAGTTGACCTTCACTGATTGC
>JAJTBH010000380.1 GCA_021287005.1 Anaerolineae bacterium | reverse complement strand
GCTTCATTTATGGCAGGCGTGCGTTGAATAAACCCGTTCAGGTTTAAATCACCTACAGCTTTAGGCCGAAGCTCTTTAATCCATTCGATGTTGACCATACACACCCTTTAATTGTTTGAGTTTTAATAAGCTAAATAAAATATATTGTACATGATTTGAGGTACAATTTAAAACTTACGAGATCACACCCAATCAAACAAGAAAAAAAGACAAACAATGGATCATCGTTTCACTTATTTTATAACACCGCATGGATTTGGCCATGCTTCACGGTCTGCGGCAGTCATGAACGCCCTTTATCGTTTATTTCCTGAAGCAGAAATGGAAATTTATACCCTGGTTCCGGAATGGTTTTTTTCTGAAGCACTGGATGGCAAGTTTAATTACCATCAGCTCAGAACGGATGTGGGATTGGTGCAGGAAAACTCGATGGTTGAAAATTTGCCGGCCACGCTTAATCTGCTGGATGAATATTTTGGCGAGTTTGATGAAACATCAGCAAAACTGGCCATGCAGGAAAACATTCAAAACAGTCAAGCCATTCTGGCAGACGTCTCAGCCCTGGGAATTGAGACGGCGCACAAAGCCGGTCTTCCATCTTTTTTAGTTGAAAATTTTACCTGGGATTGGATTTACCAGATTTACACAAAAGAATACCCACAATTTAACTCACATATTAAACGATTTGAAGATATTTATTGCCGGACAAAATATCGTTTGCAGACTGAGCCGCTTTGTGAACGGAAAAATCAAGCCGAGTTAATTTCCCTGCCCGTCTGTCGCGAAGCGCGCGAAGACCGCAAAAACATCCGTGAGCGATTGGGCATTAATGAGCGGGAAAAGATGGTGTTGGTGACCATGGGGGGCATCCCCACTCGTTTTCATTTTATGGAACAATTAATCGGTTTAAAAGGTGTTGTATTTGTCATTCCCGGCGGCAGTCAGACTTTTATGTCTCGAAATAACCTCAGGCTTTTACCGCACCATTCCGACTTTTTTCATCCCGATCTGGTAAATGCCAGTGATGCAGTGATCGCCAAAGCGGGCTACAGTACAACCGCTGAAGTATGGCACACCGGTGCGCCTTTTGGTTATTTATCAAGGCAAAATTTCAGGGAAGCGCCGGTGTTGGGCGAATTTATCCAGGACAAATTACATGGAATCGAATTTACCGATACGGATTTTGAATCGGGACACTGGCGAAACCTTTTGTTCGAACTGCTTCTGGCGGGCCAAAACAAACGACCCGTCAATAATGGCGCCGCTGTAATTGCCGATTTTATCAAACAAAAACTGATTATATAAACGGCGTTTAAAGCGATTTTAATTAAGTTGTTTAATCATACTGCTGATTTTGGGTTGAATCCGGGTGGATGCCTGCCCCTGCAATGGTTTGCCGTGCGAGAAACAAAGCGTATCAAATAACAAACCGCCAATTTTTTGTAGACTACGTTTGGCAAGGTCTTTGTCTTCGTAAAGCGGAGGATGTCCGATTCCGGCAAAATGAGTAAATATATCGCCTGAAAATAAAACGCCGCCGTCTTTAGGCCATAAATAAGAAAGATGTCCAACGGTGTGACCGGGTGTGTAAATCACATTCAGGTTGCCAATTAAACTCAACCTGGCGCCATCTTCCAGGTCGTATTCCACTTCAATCGGTTCTTCCTTGCTCCAATCATTCAAACGGCGGATCAAACCGGCCAGAATGCCAATTACACCCGGTGCCTGTGAAAACTGGCGGTTGGTATTGCCCCGGCGCACTGAGGCTGCTTCAATGCGATGCATATAAACCGGAGCGCCGGAAGCGTTTTTTATGGCTTTAAGCGCACCAATGTGATCATAATGTAAATGAGTAATTAAGATATTTTTTATATCGGTTGGTTTTTTACCGATGGATGCCAGAGCGTCAAAAATCTGTTTTTCACTGCCGGGAATACCACAATCAATTAACGTCAGGCCGTTATGATCGATTATAAAGACGTTAACCATCCCCAGGGGGATGAGATAAACGTTGTTGACCACCTGATTAATAGCCATAAATTGCCCTTTATTTATTCTGGTGAAGGATTAACTTTTCAATTTTTGACAGAACTTTTTCTGTTTCGGGGGCTGTTAATACGCCCGTTTTGATGTCACAATGAAATACCTGATTTTGTTCCAGAAGGCGCAGATTGCCCTTCTCCTTTTCCAGAGTAAAACCATCTACCTCTGCCGTGGCAGGTTCCAAACCGATGGCTTGCTGGTCCGGCATTCGACTGATCCAACACACGCCGTGATTTAATTGATCCAGCCGCTGCTGCACGAGATCGGAAGAGCCATCGGGGTGTTGGTGCAGGGCATAAGTCCAACCTGCTTCATCAGCCAGGTAATATAAATAAAATACAACTTCCGGATCGAAATTTAACTCGGGTTTAAGTACGAGGTGTTCTTCAGGGTGGGTCCTGAGCCTTTCAATAAACTCGCGGTAACCGGGTTTAACCAGCATGTGCCCGGGAACGGATGCACGAACTTTAATATGAGCCGGGTCGCAAGGCGCACTGTAATGCAGGCGGGCGTTATCCACCGGGCGGAAATTGATGTGCGACATATACATGAAGGGCAGCGGTGTGGCACGTTGGTTGGTAATATCCATTGAAATATGAAGGATGGATGAGCCGGCATAAAGTTTAACAGTGGGTTGAGCAATATAGTTATAGTTAAAATTCATTTGATGGCGGTAAGTGCCGGTCAGCCCCAGATAAGCTCCATTTTCATCCTGCCCCAAAATTATTTGAGCCGTTTCATAAGGTGCGTTGGGCAATTCACCATGTACTGCATGATGATCGAGCGGACCGGGCGAACCAATCGCCGTCGCGCCACAGTGCAGCATAAATCCGCCGAAAGTGGATAAAAACTCGCGTGTCGGGTATGGCTGGTCAAAAATGGTTTGCATGGTTAAATCTCGCCCGAGCATGGAAGCCTTCCAGATTTGCTGCCCCTGGAAAGGCAGCATCACCAGTTCCCCGAGGTCGCTTTGCAAACGTACTGCCAGTACGCCGCTTGGATATTTAAAAGTACAAACCCTGAAAGGGGCGCTCTCGACTAAAACCTTTTCTTTTTCATTAAATTGTTCGGGATATAAATGAATAATGGAAGGTTTCATATTTTCACCTGTTAAAAATAGAAGATTTCAGAGAAACTTTATTAAGAAACGAATGAAAAAATTAATGATTAAATTAATTATACTTCTACAATTAATCGAGTAATATGATTAGAGGAAATTATTTTTAAAAATAAATAGAAAACTGCAACAGACTGCGCATAGTCAGAAAGGAAATAAAATGTCTTCAACGAAAAATTACAAAGCGGAACTGGTGGGGGTATTTGGTTTTCCCGTGGCCGAAAATCCGACCATTGTCATGCAGGAAGCGGCATTTAAAGCCACCGGCGCACATTTTCGATACCTGACCATTGAAGTTAAACCGCAGGACTTGGAAGCTGCCATGCGTGGATTACGTGCATTTAATATGCGCGGAATTAACCTGACCATTCCACATAAGGTAGAAGTTTTAAAATATCTGGATGAGGTCTCGGAAGTAGCGGGGTTAATGGGAGCGGTAAATACGGTTTATCGGGAAGGTGAGCGGTTAATAGGAGAAAACACAGACGGCAAGGGTTTCTTAACCTCCTTACGTGTGGACGCTGGTATGGATCCTCAGGGTAAACATGTGGT
>JAJTBH010000379.1 GCA_021287005.1 Anaerolineae bacterium | reverse complement strand
GCCAATGCTGCCATTCGCCATGTGGTAAGCCTTTCACAACAGAGTGTGGACGCCTTCAATAAACGCAATGAAGTCATGCGTGGTGGAGAAAGCCAATCGCAATAATTTGGGAATGTTTAAATAATAATTAAATTGGAGTAGACAATGGCTAGAATTTTTGATGTTGTAGAATATCCCAGCGAAATGACCGATGAAATCGTTCATCGATTTCCTGAGGTTGGTGTTGCCGATTTACGGATTGGTTCTCAGGTAATTGTTCGTGAATCACAACGGGCTGTTTTCTTCCGCGGCGGCCAGGCATTGGATAGCTTTGGCCCCGGAACGCATACCATTGTTACGGCAAATGTTCCAAAACTGATTGATTTAATCGGCAAAGCTTTTAATGATCGAACACCCTTTACCGCTGAAATTTATTACGTCTCAATGAAAGAATTTGCTGACCGCAAATGGGGCACGCCGCAGCCGATTATCGTGCGTAACCCGGGTGTCGGTCTGGGAGTGGCTTTATTACAAGGCTTCGGTTCCTATAGTTTCCAGGTAAACGACCCGCAGCAATTTATCACACAAATCGTGGGTGCACAGGGCACGTATAAAACCAGCGAAATTGAGAATCGCTTGCGAAATATGCTGCTGTCGAAACTGCAGGATATTTTGGGTGAAACCACTCAGAAACGCAACGTGCTTGATTTGATCGGTTTGACTGAAGAACTGGGCGCCGGTGTGCGCGCCAAAGCCCAGGATGATTTTGCCGCGATTGGCCTGACATTAAAATCGTTTTATATTGGCAATTTAAAACCATCCGAAAAATCTGCCGAAGAACTGCGCGCGATGGGTATGCTGGATATGAATGTTTACACCCAGTTACAGGCCGCGGATGCCATGCGCGAAGCAGCCAACAACCCTTTCGGTGGGGCCGGTTTAACTGCCGGTATTGGCGCCGGGGTTGGCTTGGGTAATATCATCTCGCAGTCCATGCAGGGTGTGAATGCCGGCCAAAACAACCAGGCGCCGGCGCAAAATGCAGCCGCCGGTGGCGCAACACCGTCTGTGATGACGCCATCTGAAGCTGCCACTGTTTTGCGCGTTGCCGAAGAAGACGTTGTTGCTGCCATTCAAAGTGGCGATTTAAAAGCCAAAAAGATCGGCAATGCCTACCGAATCAGCAAGGAAGCCCTCGACGAATTTTTGAAGGGTTGATCAGCTTAACTTTGTTTTATACAACCCGGATCGTATGGTCCGGGTTGTTCATTTTTGCGCCAAAATAATTATAAAGATTTATTAATCGAATGGCATTTACACCTAATCTTAATCATCATTGAACCGGATCTGAACCATTGAATTTTTTGCGAATGGTATAATTCGTGTGTCAAGAAAGTTAGAGGTGGTAACAATGATGCTTTTAGAGTATCAAACCAAATCCATTTTTTCGAATTATGATATACCGATACCGCGGGGGCGACTGGCTTTTTCAGCTTTGGATGCCAAATTAATCAGTGAAGAATTAAGAGGACAGGTTGTTATTAAAGCCCAGGTTTTAAGCAGCGGTCGTGGAAAAGCCGGCGGTGTGCGATTGGCGAAAAACCCGGAGGAGGCTGAAAGCCTGGCTGCGAAAATTCTGGGTATGGAAATTCGAGGTTTAAAAGTCAGAAAAATTTTAGTCGATGAAGGGGTTGATATTCGCCGTGAAGTTTATTTGGGAATCAGCCTTGATCGCAGTAAACGCTGTCCGATTCTGCTGGTTTCAGGCGCAGGCGGTGGGGATATTGAAGAAATGGCGCGTTATACGCCTGAAAAACTGGTGCGGGAAACCATTAATCCATTAACCGGTTTGCATGATTTTCAAATTAACGATTTGGCTTCGAGAATTGATTTGCCCCGCGATTTATGGCCTGATTTTGTGAAAATCAGCCAGTCCTTATGGCAAATATATCAGGATAAAGATGCACTGACTGTAGAAATTAATCCGCTTGTGATCACAGCCGATAACAGATTCCTGGCACTCGATGGAAAGATGTATATCGATGATAATGCACTCTACCGGCATGCGGAAATTGTTCAATTTAAAGAAATTGAAGGTGAAGAAGAAATTGAAGCGGAAGCACGCAAATACGGTTTTTCTTATGTAAAGTTAAGCGGAAATATCGGTTGTGCAGCGAACGGCGCCGGTCTGGCGATGGCCACTATGGATACCATTCAATTATGGGGCGGAAAACCGGCAAATTTTCTGGATATTGGCGGTGGGGCATCTCCTGAAAGGGTCACGGCGGCGCTGGATATGATTATGTCAAATTCATCCGTGCAGGTGGTTTTAATTAATATCATCAGTGCAATTACACGCTGTGATGAAGTGGTTAAAGGGATTTTAAGTTCGGTAAAGGCTAGTAAAGTGGTTGTGCCGGTTATCGTTCGCCTGGCGGGCGAAAATTCGGAGGATTGCCTTAATCAATTGAAGGAAGCGAAAATCCTGACTGCCGAATCATTAAATGAAGCTGTCAAAATGGCAATTTCATTCACAAGAGGATAATTCTTTGAGTATATTGATTGATAAATCTACTCGACTGATTGTACAGGGTATAACTGGAAAACAAGGTTTGTTTTATACCCGGCAAATGTTGGCGTGCCATACCAATATTGTTGGCGGCGTATCGCCGCGCAAAGGCGGAGACTGGATATTAAATGGCAAAATCCCGGTCTTCGATACCGTAAAAACCGCAGTGGACATTACCGGCGCAAATGCCTCAGTTATTTTCGTGCCGGCCCGTTATGCTGCCGATGCAATTTATGAAGCCGCCGACGCAAAAATTCCGCTGGTCTTTTGTATAACGAAAGGCATCGCTGTGGCGGATATGGTTAAGATTTGTGCCTATTTAAAAAATAGCGGCACACGTTTAATTGGTCCGAACGGTCCGGGCGCCATATCTCCGGGCGAGGCAAGCGCCGGAATCTTTCCATCTGATATCGTTCGACCGGGGAATATTGGTGTGGTATCGCGCTCGGGAACGTTAACCTATGAAGTGATGTTGACCTTGAAAAATGCGGGATTGGGATGCAGTACCTGTGTTGGTATCGGGGGCGATCTTGTAGGCGGTACCGATTTTGTCAGTCTATTGGAATTATTTAACAAAGATCCCCATACCGAAAAAATTATACTGGTAGGGGAAATCGGTGGGAACGATGAAGAAAAAGCCGCCGAATATATTTCCAGTGGATATTTTGCAAAACCCGTTGTCGCTTACATTGCCGGTAAAACCGCCCCGGTTGGAAAAAGCATGGGGCATGCAGGCGCTGTTATTGAGAAGGGAAACGGGTACTGTGACGCAAAAATTAAAGCGCTTGAATCGGTTGGCGTTAAAGTTGCACGATCGGTTGAAGATATACCGGAATTATTAAAATGATAAAAAAAATCAGACCGAGATTATGCTGGTTGGCTTTATCCCGGTCTGATTTAAAAACAAAAAATAATTATTTATGCGACTCAAGATAATTAACCACGTCGCCAACAGTTTTAATTTTTCGGGCATCATCATCGCTGATTGAAATGTTAAATTTTTCGCTGAAGCCATCAATCAAGAAAAACTGATCCATCGAGTCGGCTTTGAGGTCTTGAATAAAATCGCTATCCATATCAATTTCAGAGCCATCAATTTTTAGTACATCGGCGATCACCGCTTTTACATCATCTAAAGTAGAAGCCATTTCCTATCTCCTTGTTGAATCAAT
>JAJTBH010000378.1 GCA_021287005.1 Anaerolineae bacterium | reverse complement strand
GCCTTATGCCAATCGTGTGGTCGGGATTAACCTGCAAGAAATGAAAGTTATTCCCTTACGAGTCGGAGTCGCAGCCGGCCCGCATAAGGTTCGTCCAATCGTAGCCGCCTTGAGGGGCGGTTTCCTGCAAACACTGATTACCGATGAAATAACAGCAAGAGAAATCATTAAGATTTATTAGTATTGTTAAACTTGCCTGCGGGCAAGGTCGATCAACCAGTCAAACAACGGGAGATTTTTTATGCCAAAGCATGTTGATAATATTCAACAGAATTTGAAGTTGGACGATAAAACCAAAAAGCGTTTGTTGAAAGAACTATCCCCTGAAAAATTAAAGTGGATCCTGCAAAAAATGTTCTTGACACGTTATTTTGAAGAGAACGCAGAATTGCTTTATACCAAGGGCCTGGTTCACGGCACAATGCATCTTTCTATCGGTATGGAAGCTTCACCGGTTGGCAGTATTGCCGCAATTAACGATGATGATTTAATCATTCACCACCACCGTGGTCATGGTCACACCATTGCCAAGGGCGCCGACATCACCTTGATGATGGCCGAATTTCTGGGCAAAGAGCCCGGTTACTGCCGCGGTCGCGGCGGTTCCATGCACATTGCCGATTCAAGCACCGGCAACCTGGGCGCCACCGGCATTGTCGGCGCCATGTTATCCACAGGAGCCGGCATCGGGCTCGCGCTGCAAATGAAACGCTCTAAAAACGTTTTGTTATGTTTCTTCGGCGACGGCGCATCCAATGAAGGTGAATTCCACGAGGCCTTAAACATGGCTTCCATCTGGAAAATTCCGGTAGTCTTTATTTGTGACAACAACCAGTATGGCATGTCCATGTCGGTTGAACGCTCCATGAATATCCCCTATATTGCCCAGCGCGCCTGCGCTTATGGCATTCCGGGCAACACGGTCGACGGTAACGATGTTTTATCGGTTTATAATGCCGTTACTCAGGCAGTTGAACATGCCCGCAACGGCGAAGGCCCCACCGTAGTGGAGAACCTGACTTACCGCTGGCGTGGTCACTCCAAATCTGACCGCAACCTGTATCGTACGCCTGAAGAAATTGCCGAATGGCAAAAATTTGACCCGATTATCCGTTTTTCACAGGTCTTAATTGACGCGAAAATCTTCACTGCCGAAGAAATTAAGGCAATTGATGATCAGGCATTGGCGGATATTCAGAAAGCCGCTGAAGTGGCCATTACCATGCCCGAACCCTCCCCCGAAAATATGGAAGCCGAGGTTTATTCATTATGAGCACAAACGAAACTCCCCGCGAATTAACTTATCTCGAAGCTGTTCGAGAAGCCATGGTTCAGGAAATGCGTCAGGATCCCGACGTGTTCTTAATTGGTGAAGACATCGGTGTTTACGGCGGCGCTTTTGGCGTCAGCAAAGGTATGCTTGAAGAATTCGGGCCGGAAAGAATCCGTGAAACCCCCATTTCCGAAGCCGGAATCGCCGGTGTTGCCACCGGCGCCGCGCTGATGGGCATGCGCCCCATTATGGAAATCATGTTCATGGATTTCATCACCCTCTCGACCAACCAGTTGGTCAATCAGGCTGCCAAAATTCGATTTATGTTTGGCGGTCACGCCAGCATCCCCATGGTAGTGCGCACACCGATGGGTTCCGGAACGGGCGCAGCCGCACAACACAGCCAGTGTCTCGAAAACTGGTTCGTGGGCACCCCCGGCATCAAAGTCGTCGCTCCGGCCACGCCCGAAGATGCCAAAGGGATGTTAATCACCGCCATTCGTGATAACAATCCCGTTTTATTCCTCGAACACAAACTGCTCTATCGCACCAAAGGTAATGTACCCGAAGAAACTTACGCCGTTCCCTTTGGAAAAGCCGTAGTCCGACGTGAAGGCAAACACCTGAGTATTATCACTTATTCACATATGGTGGTTAAAGCGCTCGAAGCCGCCCAGGTTCTCGAAAAAGAAGGTATCGATGTTGAAGTGGTTGACCTGCGCTCACTTAAACCGCTCGACAGCGAAACCATTGTTAAATCGGTTACCAAAACCGGTCGTGTTTTGATCGTACACGAAGCCCCCGAAACCGGTGGTTTTGGCGGCGAACTGGCGGCGGTGATTGCCAGCAGTGAAGCTTTTGATCGTCTGGATGCTCCCCTGGTACGTCTTGCCGGGCGCAACGTCCCCATTCCGTATAATCGCACGCTCGAAAAAGCAGCCGTGCCCCAGGTGGAAGACATCATCAAAGCAGCCCGCACACTGGCAACCGAAGGGAGATAAGTTATGGCTACCGAAATTATCGTCCCAAAAGTGGATATGGTCATGGAGACCGGCACTTTTGTAGAATGGTTAAAAAAAGAAGGTGAAACGGTTCAAAAAGGCGAGCCTCTATTTGTCATCATGACCGACAAATCAGCCATCGAATGTGAGGCACCTGCAACGGGAATTTTAGGCGGGATCACAGCCAAGCCGGATGATGTTTTACCGGTGACAAGTATTATTGGTTATGTATTAAAAGAGGGCGAAGCTGCCCCCGCCAAGAATTCCCAGAGCGCTCCGTCTGCTCCGTCTGGCGCTTCTCCATCGCCAGAGCCCCCTCAGGCTGCCGGGCAATCAAGACTTCCCGAAAGCAGTGTAGTGCAATCAGACCAGGCCGAAAAACTTGTTCGTGCCACGCCACTGGCGCGCAAATTAGCCAAAGAGATGGGCATCAAGTTGGAAAACGTACCGGGCAAAGGTCCCCGTGGGCGTATTTACCAGTCCGACATTGAAGCTTATCTTCAGAACAACAAAGTTACCGCGCCAGCATCTCAATCAGACAGTACCACCCCTGCCTCATCTGTTTCAGTTGCACTCCCGGCAGCCAATTTAAACATTCCGCTTCCCAATGCGCGTGTAAAGGAACGTATCTCGTTGAAAGGCGCCCGCGCCATCATTGCTCAACGTCTTTCCTACAGCTCGTCAACCATTCCGCACATTCACGAAACGATCAGCATCGATATGACCGAAACCAAACGTCTGCACGAACGTGTAGCGCCGGTAATCAAAGAACAAACCGGTTTAAAGGTTTCAATGACAGCCATCCTGGTGTATGCCATCGCCCGATTGTTGAAACGCCATCCCTATCTTAATAGTTCATTTACCGGTGAAGAAATTGTTCTCTGGGATGACGTTCACATCGGCGTGGCCACCAACCTGGATGATTATTTGATTGTTCCAGTCGTCCGAGAAGCGCAGAACAAAGACCTGCGAGAGATCGTTGACACAATGGCTTCACTGCTTGAAAAAGCCCGCTCAAAGCGGCTGGAACCCTCAGAAATGACGGGCAGTACGTTTACCATCAGCAACCTGGGCATGTTTGGTATCGAAGACTTCACTGCCATCATCAACCCCCCGGAATCAGCCATCCTCGCAGTCGGGAAAATCATTGACACACCCGTTTTTATTAACGGAAACGTCGAGGTTCGTCCCATCATGAAGGTAACCCTGGCTGCCGACCATCGCGTCAATGATGGGGTGCGTGTTGCCCGTTTCTTAAGCGACTTAAAGGGCTCTCTTGAGAATCCTTATTTGTTGATGTAACCCCTTACAAATGCTTTGTACTGCCTGACCGTCATCGTACCCGTGCCGGTTTGAAAGTACAAGATCCATCCTCCCCCCTCCCGATATCCCCTTTTTCCTTACAAAAAAGGGGATATCACTTTTAAACGGCTAGCCTGCAGAAGCCGCTGGCTGAGC
>JAJTBH010000377.1 GCA_021287005.1 Anaerolineae bacterium | reverse complement strand
CCAATCGCGTACCGGCTCATTCCCTGAAGGAGTACGGTAAAAGATGGCGTTTATCTTCTTTGCATTCATGCTATTATTGTACCAATTTTGGTACAATAATGCAAGCGAAACATACACATAATCTCCCTATTATCAAAAATTGCGTTGATAACAAATTGAGTAAAATGAGGCAAACTTTCAGGCGATATCATAAACACTTAACAATTGAACAAAAAACCTTTTCGGTAAAAAATGAAATCGCCCAACATCCAAAATAATGGATGAGGGTCAAAATGGCGAATACCGCAATAGAATGCTGTTTGTGTGAACCGGGGAATTAAATCCTTAAAGTTATAGGGCGGTTATGGCATTGTTTTGTAAAGGTGGCATAGGACTATGTTCTATATTAAATTTTTGTCCTTGTTTTCCTCCCTGACAATGAATAAATTATATACCATGTAAACCAGTTTGACTTATAATCTAACCACCATAATATTCGGATACTTCAATCTATAAAGGCGGAATGATTTATGAAAGCTGTCAGACTGGTGCAAGTTCAACATCCTCTGGAAATGCAGGAAATTCCGGTGCCGACGATTGGCAGCCGCGATGTGTTGGTGCGCGTGCGCGCCACGGGGCTTTGCCACTCGGATGTACATTATCGCGCGGGCACGTCTCCGGTATACCCCTTGCCGATGACGTTG
Organism: Anaerolineae bacterium; assembly: GCA_021287005.1. Classification (GTDB taxonomy): domain Bacteria; phylum Chloroflexota; class Anaerolineae; order Anaerolineales; family Anaerolineaceae; genus JAJTBH01. Next base: position 3,055 of record JAJTBH010000377.1, on the reverse strand, counting down.
GGGCATGAGGTGGCCGGCGTGGTGGAAGCGGTGGGCGCCGAAGTCAGCCTGGTGAAGCCGGGCGACCGGGTTTGCCTGCATTACATGGTTACCTGCGGTAATTGTTATTATTGTTCGACCGGCAACGAGCAGTTTTGCGTAAAAGGCAAAATGATCGGCCATTATACCGATGGCGGTTACGCCGAATATATCGCGGTGCCTGAACGTAACGCGGTCAAACTGCCCGATGAAATTTCCTTTGAGCAGGGTGCCACCCTGATGTGCGCTTCGGCAACCTCATTCCATGCTTTGCGCAAATCGCGCCTGGTGGCGGGTGAAAGCGTGGCGATTTTTGGCGTGGGCGGCCTGGGTATGTCGGCGGTGCAGTTGGCGCGTGCTTTTGGCGCACTGGATGTGTACGCCGTGGATATCAACCCGGCGCGTTTGAAACTGGCCGAAAAATACGGCGCCATTGGAATTAATGCGGCCGAGAAGGATGCAGTTAAGGAAATTAAATCGTTAACCGGCGGTAAAGGCGTGAACGTGGCGATGGAAGTAATTGGCCTACCGGCCACCATGCGCCAGGCGCTGCAATCTTTAACCATCTTTGGACGCGCCGTGATTGTGGGCATTACCCGCCGTCCGTTGGAAGTGGATACTTATAACGAACTGGTCGGACCCGAAACCGAAATTATCGGTTCGGACGATCATCTTTTGCAGGAACTGCCCCTGCTGCTGGAATATGCCCGGCGCGGAGCGTTGGACCTGACGGATATCGTTTCTCGCACCATTCCGCTGGATGCAGCGGTGATCAACCAGGCGTTGGACCACCTGGAGCAGTTTGGCGAAGGGGTTCGCACCGTTATTGTGCAGGATTAATCGGAATAAAAAAAACCGGCCGGAGGAACATTCTCCGGCCGGTTTTTTGAAACGATAATTTTAGAAATTGGGGCCAAATTCGGCTTCAAAGGCAGCCGCCAGGTCTTTTTCCCAATGGTTAAGCGATTCGAGCCGCCCGAAGAAAAAGCGTAATACCGGCGGTTCCTCAACGAATTTCAGGCCTTTCACCAGGTCGCGATGGCGATATAACCAGGCAATCCGGTCAACCGCATATTCAATTTGCGACATGGTATAGGTGCGGCGCGGAACGGCCAGGCGCGCCAGCTCGAGGTCTGATAAAACATCGTTGCCATTCGCGTCGCGATCCATTGAAAGGGTGCCGGACGCGATGTAAATCGAGGCCGCCAGTGCGCCCGCAGGGTATTCGGATTGGGGAATGTGCGGCAAAAAGCGTTTGGCATCCACGTGGCAGGCCAGGCCGCCGGCCGGGGTGACCACCGGCACGCCTTCCTGGTCGAGCCGGCGCACAAAATATTCCACAAATTCGGCGCCGCTGCCGGCTGCATTGATTTCAGACATCTCACGGATGCCGACTGCCATTGCTTCAACTTCCTTGGTCGACATACCGCCGTAGGTGGCGAAACCTTCATAAACCGGCAGCCAGGGCAAAATCTGGTCGAACAGGCTTTTATTGTTGGTGGCGATCAAACCGCCGCGCACTGCGGTGCTTTTGCGACCGGACATATAAAGGATATCGACGATATCCATCATGGTGCGGAAAATTTCTGCTATGGATTTATCGACAAATTCTTTTTCGCGCTGTTTAATTAAAAAGGCATTTTCTGAAATCAGACTGCCGTCGTAAACCAGCGGAATATTATGTTTGGCGGCAATTGTTTTTACGTCGCGCAGATTTTTTATTGAGAAGGGCTGGCCGCCGATCAGGTTGGTGGTGGCTTCCATGCGGATGTAGGCAACTTTATCGGCGCCGTAGGTTTTAATAGCGTTGTTCAGTTTATCCAGGTCCATATTCCCTTTAAAGGGATTGCTGCTGGCGGTTTCAAAGGCTTCATCTCCGCATAATTCCAGCACCTTGCCGCCGGCCAATTCCACATGCGCTTTGCTGGTAGTGAAATGATAATTCATAATAACAACCGAACCGGGTTTAACAAAAGTTTTCGCCAGCAAATGTTCGGCGGCGCGCCCCTGGTGAACGGGCATCACAAATTTAAAGCCGAGGATATCTTCAACCGCGTCGGCCAGGCGGTAAAAACTTTCCGAACCGGCATAGGCATCGTCAGCCTGCATCATGGCAGCCAGTTGGTTATCACTCATGGCGTTGGTGCCGCTGTCGGTGAGCATATCCAGAAACACGTTTTTGGTGCGCAGCAAAAAGGTATTAAAACCGGCTTCTTCAATCGCTTTAAGGCGTTCCTGAATCGGGTTTAAATATGTTTTTTGCACAATTTTAATTTTGTGCATTTCGACGGGTATGTTTGAACCATTGGATAATTTAATTTGCATGATCAGCTCCTTTTGAATGAATATAAAAAAATAACTGCGTTGCCCGGGGCAGCGCAGTTATTTGTGTGAACTATCAGGTGTTTTTAAACCACGCCAGGGCTTACCGAAAAACGGAAACCGTAATAATAATAAGCGTAGGCGTAATAGAAACGATTCATCATAGGGAAAATTATTAAGCAATATTATAGTGATAATCGGACAAACAGGTCAAGTATTTTGGGCATCAATTTTAACGATTGTGGATAATCAACATAAATTCCGCTTTGCGCGTACCGCCTTTTTTACGCACGGCATCAATGCGGCCGCGAAAGATACTTTCTGACGGCAGGGTTAAGTCACAGGTCAGGGTTATCTGGCAGCCTTTGCCAAAATTGGCTTCAATTTCTTCCAGCAATTTGACCAGGCGATAGGGAGTATCCATAATGATCAAGGCGCTTTTAATTGATTTAAGCCTGAAAAGTTCATTTTTGCGCTGCTGGCTTTCGCGCGGCAGAAAACCGGCAAAATAAAAATTTTCGATTTTAAAATCCAGAATTGAAAGAGCCGTCATCAGTGATGAAACACCGGGAATCGGAACAACCTTAATATCGTTATCAACACAGGTTTTAATCAGTTTCGCTCCGGGATCCGAAAAAACCGGCGTGCCGCAATCTGAAATCAGGGCCATGTTACGCCCCAGGAACAATTCCTGAACCAACAATCCGGCCTGATC
>JAJTBH010000376.1 GCA_021287005.1 Anaerolineae bacterium | reverse complement strand
CTGATTGTTTTCCGGTTAATGTCATAGCCATACCATTAATCGTCACTCGACCGCCGGCTTCAATCGACAGGTCACCTTGAGCTTTAATCGTCATGGCATTTTTAACCGAGTCAATCACAATGCTGTTGCGCGTCGATTTATCCTGAATGATGATTTGTTCCTTGCCCATCGTATCATCCAGAATAATGGTATGTCCGCTGCGCGACTTAATTACACGCTGGTTGATTTTTGAATCGGGGCCTACGGCAGCCGCGCTGGGCGGCCGATCTTTGCCATTCCAGAGCAAACCAACCACATATGGCGCATTGATATCGCCATGTTCAAAAGTAACCAGCACTTCATCATTAACTTCCGGCAAAAACATAACGCCCCCCGCGCTGCCGCCGCCAATGCTGGCAACCCGCGCCCAATCACTTTCAATATCATTCATGGGGATCCACGGAAATTTTACTTTCACCCGACCCAGGCGCAGTGGGTCTTGAACGTTGGTCACAATGCCAACCACCACACCTTTAATCCGGTTTTTATCGACCTCATCGCCATTAATCAGATGTCTGAATGTATATGGATTCTGACCGGTCACCTGGAAATAGATGCGGTAATCGCCATTTCGATAAACATGTTTCGCCTCGCTGACATAATAAGTACCTGCAAAACGAATGCCAACATTGGTAATCGTGGCGGTTGCCCCGGCCAACAGAGTCGGGATGCAGGTGCCCACTTCACCGGAAGCCCGGACAAACTGGGTGGCATGGTCTTCGAGTAAACCACGCGAGACCTTCATGGCCTGACCAATGTTTTCGATGGGTTTATCGACGATATAATCCGTTTGTTTTGAAAAAGCAGCCATGTTGGTAACCGGGCCGGGTATGGCATTCCCAATAAAGTTAATCGGAACGCTGGCGACACCGGGTGTCCTGCCGACGATGGGCATTTTTAAACTCGGGTCCCAACCGCCCACGGCGGTGTCGGTCACCTGTCCCATGGAAACCAGGCGTGGCTCAAACTGCACCAGATCTTCTCCCCAGGATAACTTAACTACATTGTTGGGAATGCCAATCGGTTCAAAATGAAAAATACCCAGGACATCAACATACATCTGACAACCATATAACTGGGCTCTTTCCCATAAAAAATCCCAATCACTTTGATCATATTGCAGTACATGAGTATAGATATTACTCATCAAATCCGGTGAGACTTTTGCCACCAAACCGACTGCTGCCAGAATCTTGTTGACGATGACACCATCAGACACCATGGCAAAGGAACGGAATTTTTTTCCTTTAGTCAGACGGTGCCCTTTATCAAAAGCACGAATGCGCAATAAAATACGCCCGCTTTTTTCAAACACCGGTTCAATTGAGGTGATTTCACCTGAGAAAATTGGCATCAAAGGCAATGATGTAGGTGCACTGACACTTTCGGTTATAACCGAAACCGTCACATCGGTTCCAATGTTATATTTTAGAGCGTTATCCACATGTTCAAGCAAAAAATTACTTTCACCGGGACGTTCTGCAAAGGTAATGGTACACATGCCGGGAAGGTGTACGTTGGTATCAACCACCACTTCAACAATATCCGAAAATATTCCCAGGTCCGGAATTAACCCGATTTGTACAATAACCTTGGTGTTAATATTAAAACCCATGATAACCTCACCTACTCGCGAATGTCTTGCGGAATCACCAGCAGTTGGCCATCCTGTAAATTAAAGGGATCATCAAGATGATTGGCCTCGGCCAGCAAACGCCAATAGCGTGAATCGTTATATTCTTCGTAAGCGATTTGATCCAGGCGGTGCTGAGAACTGACAATGCGGGTTTTACGTGCATCCGTGCGGCTGGTGGGGTTTTGCGCCGGCAAAATATCATCCATAAAGTCTTTTTGTTTAAAAGAGACTTCAGCTTTAGCGCGAATGGGTGTGCCGTCTTGAGCAAATAATGTATAGGATATGTCAACGTGTTCAACCACGGCCGTAAAAAGTGTGATGGGACCCCAGATAAACTTCACCGTCGGGGGGCTGCAATAAGGAACCAGGAAGTTGGAATACCCCAAGCCTCGCAAAGTCAGGCGTAATAATTTATTGGTATACTGGCGAATATCCTTAAAATCCGGGTCGGTTTTATCCGAATCATCCAGAGAATACTGGTCAAAAATTAAGGATAATTTGTAAGTCGCAGCCTGACCACCGGCAAATGAAAGGGGTGGTGCGTTAAAACTGGGATTCATCGATTCCACCCAGTTGGTTCCCTTTGAAATAGTTAATGATGCGGGATTAAACTGGCATGGAATTTCGCCAAAAACCGGTGGAACCCACGACTTATATTTTAATTTTGCTTTTTCCAAAGCCATAATCAACCTCCACAAAACAAATCATCTAAGATATCCCGATGAACGATCTCTTTCAATTTCCAGTAAACGTTTTACCAGAGGTAAAACGTCTTCGGCCAGTTTATCCAGGTTTCCACCGGATGAACCCTGCCCTTTTTCTTCATCTCCGCTGCTGCCTCCCAATCCCATCTTACCCATCACATGACCGGCAGCGGCTTTAAGATCATCTTCAGGGTTTTGAAACATTCTTTGAACAACATTGCCGGCACTCGAATTCGATGCTGACGGCGGCGTATTATTCTCGGATACAGCTGATTTATTCAAATTAGTCTGAGCCGGATCGGAAGTTTTTATCATATTATTCGCCGGTTCAGCAGGATAAAATCCTGTAGGCGTCTTTTGTGATTTTTCCGGAAGCGAACCTCCAGGCAATCCTCCGCGAAAGACAGGGCGTGCATGCGTCATATCCAACAAGGCGGGCAATGAAGGGCCTGGAGCGGGTGTAAACAGCTGCCGATTTGTCGTTGCAGGTGTAAAGGATGTGCGCGGTTGCGGATTTAATGGATTTAAATTCTGCGCTGAAAAAATGTCATCCGGCCGCACTGATGAAGGTGAAACGCCTGTATTTTGTCCAGACTCTGGCCTGGGCGTTTTTGCCAGTATGGAAGTCAGGCCAATTTCCGGTTTTTTATCGGATGATTTGGAAACATGGAACTGACGCGGCAATTCAAAGTTTGGCGATAATGATACCGGGGGTTTTAAATTTGCCTTAATTTGTTGGGCTTCCGTCCGATCAATATGAATCGGCGGTTGTTGTTTTGTTTTAATCTTTTTCTGTAAAGTCATTTCCGCCGGTTGGTCGTAAGATTCCGTGAGGTTTTGTGTCTTTGCATCAGATAAAATAGTATCTTGGGTCATACCCTTTAAGCTGGATGTTTGTTCATTTTGTTTACCATCAAACAAAGCATTTTCTACCTTAGCGGGTGTATCTGTGATAACTTCTCGCTGAACCACAGTGGAATGGCTCGTTTTTGAAATTTTTTCTGCCGGTTTTTCGGAAGAAGTTAATAAATTTTTTGAGGGTTTATGAACCGCTTCCAATTCGTTTAACTTTTTAGGTGTTACCGGTTTAGCCTTTTGCAGGGTGTCTTTTTTCATCAGAACCGGACGCGCCTGAGGCAATTTTGTTTTAGAGTCATCAGGATTTTTTTTGTGAACAAAAGGTTCCGGTTGAGAAACCGGCAATACAGGTCTGGCGGCAATAACCGGCTCTTCCTTAGCGGATAGTTTTTGAACCGGCGGCTGTGAAAGGACCGGCCGGGTTTCATTTTCTGAGGATTTATAACCATCTATCGCAGGTTTTTGAGAAACTGCCCTGTCTTCAGGTGGTTTAATATTGTCTGGTCCGGATTTAAAGCCGGAGCTTTTTAAGGGAAGA
>JAJTBH010000375.1 GCA_021287005.1 Anaerolineae bacterium | reverse complement strand
TAAGGTAACCGATTATTACGCACCCGAAGGTGAGCGTACGCTTTTGTGGAATGACCCGGCTCTGGAAATTAAATGGCCGATTTTGCCAAATTCGGAACCGCTGCTATCGGCCAAAGACCAACAAGGTCTATCACTGGCTGAAATAGAAACCTTTAACTAAGAGGGAGAATCGATTCCATGATGAAAGGGATTATTCTGGCTGGCGGAAAAGGCACGCGCCTGCATCCGTTAACACTGGCGGTCAGCAAACAATTACTGCCGGTATATGATAAACCGATGATTTATTACCCGCTTTCTATGTTAATGCTGGCGGGAATTCGTGATATTCTGGTAATCAGTACGCCCGAAGATATTCCCTTGTTTGAAAGGTTGTTGGGTGATGGCAATCAATGGGGCGTAAACTTTTCTTACGTTACTCAATTGGAACCCAATGGCCTGGCTGAAGCATTTATATTGGGCAAGGATTTTATCGGTCATGATCCGGCCTGCTTAATCCTGGGTGATAACATTTTTTATGGCAGTGGCTTGAGCAACTCATTTAAAGAAATGACCGAATTAAAAAACGGGGCGTATATTTTTGCATACCCTGTTAAAGATCCGACGCGTTATGGCGTGGTTGAAATCGACAAACACGATATGGCTCTTTCGATCGAAGAAAAACCGCTCAAACCACGCTCCAATTTTGCCGTTCCAGGAATGTATTTTTATGATAATCAGGTTGTAAAGCGGGCCGAGTCACTTAAGCCGTCAAAACGAGGCGAACTGGAAATTACCGACCTTAACCGGCTCTATTTAAATGACGGTTTATTAAAAGTGAAAGTTTTAGGGCGAGGTTTTGCCTGGCTGGATGCAGGCACGCATGAATCATTGTTGCAGGCATCCACTTTTGTGCAAACTGTGGAAGAACGGCAGGGGTTAATGATTGCCTGTCCTGAAGAAATTGCATATCGCCAGGGTTGGATTAATAATAAACAACTTGAAAACATCGGCCAAAAGATGGCCAACAACAGCTATGGAACTTATTTGCTACAGCTTTTACGGGAAGGTCTTTAACCCATGCGAATTTTGTTGTTGGGTAAAGGCGGTCAGTTGGGTTGGGAAGCCAACCGTTCTCTGACGGCGTTGGGCCAGGTGTTTGCGCTGGATTATCCCGAAGTTGATTTAACCAGGATCGATAGCCTGGTTAAGGCTGTGGATGAAATTAAACCGCAAATAATCTTTAATGCGGCCGCTTATACGGCTGTGGATAAAGCGGAAGCGGAAAAAGATAAATCCGACTTGATCAATGCGGTCGCGCCGGGTATATTGGCTGAAAAAGCACGCCAGTATAAATCCCTGTTGGTCCATTTTTCAACGGATTATGTTTTTGACGGGCGGAAAAATGGTTTTTATAAAGAAGAGGATGTGAACAATCCTTTAAATGAATATGGCCGCAGCAAACTGGCCGGGGAAGTTGCCGTACAACAAGCCGGGGATGCTTATTTAATTTTGCGCACGGCCTGGGTATACAGCAATCGTGCGGAAAGTTTTGTGGGTAAGGTATTGGCCTGGGCGCGCAAAAACCAGACATTACGGATTGTGGATGATCAAGTCGGTTCTCCGACCTGGGCGCGGTTACTGGCTGAAACAAGCTGCCTGGCTCTGGCACAGGGCATTAAAGATATATACGCCTGGGGACAACAGAATAAGGGAGTTTATCACCTGAGCGGAGAGGGCGCTGCCAGCCGTTATGACTGGGCAGTTAAAATTCTGGCTTTTGATCCCCATCCCGACGAACAGGTTTGCCGTGAAATATTGGCGGCAAAAAGCAGCGAGTTTTATAATGCCTTTGGATTAAAAATGGGAAACTGGGTAGACGGTTTAAAACTGGCGATGGGTTAACGCCTGGTGTAATTGGATTGCATCCACTGCGCGTAATCGCCACGGTTCCGAATGGCCCCAACCCAATCGGGGTGATTTAAATACCAGAGCACAGTCTCATATAAACCGCTTTTTAAATCTTTGGCGGGACTCCAGCCTAATTCCTGGTGAATAAAATCGATATTCATTGCATAACGCCGGTCGTGACCGGGGCGGTCGGTGACATATTTAATCAATTTGTTATGCGGTACATGGATGGAATCGGGTTGTAATTGATCCAAAATAGCGCAAATGGTTTCGATAATCTCAATATTACCGGGTTGGTTGTTGCCGCCGATGGCATAAGTTTGACCAATTTTGCCATTTTGCAAAATCCGGTAAATGGCCTCACAATGGTCTTCAACGTATAACCAGTCCCGAACCTGAAGACCATCTCCGTAAACCGGTAAGGGTTTCCCCTCCAGAGCGTTCAGGATCATCAATGGAATCAATTTTTCGGGAAATTGATAGGGACCATAGTTATTGGTGCAGTTGCTGATGGTAACGGGCAAATGATAGGTATGATAATAAGCGCGAACCAGGTGATCGCTGGATGCTTTGGATGCCGAATAGGGGGAACGCGGCGAGTAAGGTGTGTTTTCATTAAATGCCGGGTCGCCCGGCTGCAAAGCGCCAAAAACCTCGTCTGTCGAGACGTGATGAAAACGTTTGTTGTTTAAAACAGCGGGTTCAGCCAACCAGACAGTCCGGGCGGCTTCAAGCAGGTTAAAAGTTCCGACGATGTTGGTTTGAATAAACTGACCGGGGTTAAAAATCGAACGATCGACATGTGATTCGGCAGCAAAATGAACCACGGTATCAAAATCTATTTCTTTCATCAGGTTTTTAACCAGGTCTGAATCACAGATATCACCCTGGATAAAATGATGACGGCCGTCTTCGGGCAAGTCTTTTAAATTTTCAAGGCTACCGGCGTAGGTTAATAAATCAAGATTATAAATATTTAACGGCGCTTCTTTGGCGAGCAAAAAGCGAATGAAGTTTGAACCGATAAAACCGGCTCCCCCGGTAACAAGGATGTTCCTCATGACAGGTAACGGCATTCCATATAAAATCGTTTTTCGCGTGCTTCACCCATTGAAAAAGCTTTCCGCGGCAGCGAACCATCAAATATAACACTCCTAAATAAATCCGCTTTAGGCATGCCGGGAACGATAAAACCGATGTGTCCGGGTTGGCTGCCGATTTTGAAAACGATTTCTTCACCGTGAACATAATCGATGTTATCGGCGCCGCCACTTTTTAACCATTGATCCAAAAAGTTTTGCAGCGATCCGACCGCCAGATTATTCCGGGGGTTACGAATACAAACCAGTTCATAACCGGCCGGGCTGATCAATCCGATGGATTGACAATCGGATTGTAAAACGGCAATTCTTTTTTGCAAATCGGAGCGATTTGATATTGTTTCAAAAGAAACGGAATCGCCAAAATACGCTTTCAACCCTTGTTTAATATCCTGTTTGACACCGAACAAAACACGATGAATAGGTTCAAATTCAAGGCCGGCATCATGTACATTTTCGATTTCAACCAGGGCATAACGCGCCGGGTGATGCATGCCAACAGTGGGTTTTAACTTTTCCCAGACCGACTTGGCCGTAGCCAGCGAGTGATTGCCATCACCCACGGCGAATAACAGACACTTACGATCATCGGTTAAATTGTACTTTTTCTTGAACAGGTCACAATCGGCCAGGTTTGAAATAGCATGAACAACAGCATTCTCCAGGTTGGTATCGTTAACCAAAAAACCCTTTAAATGGCCACTGTTTTGCATGAGGTCAAAATCGTATAGCGTTTTGAGCGCCGATTTTTGTTTTATTAAAGGTTCGATTACAGTCTTTTCAGGATCGTCAATTAAGACCAGA
>JAJTBH010000374.1 GCA_021287005.1 Anaerolineae bacterium | reverse complement strand
GCGCGCTGGCCTTTAATGATGCGTCCTTCTTCCTGCTCCCAGGCATACCAGTTATTGTTGGTATTGTTACCTTCCACCTGGTGGGCTGCCGTGGCTGTGCCCCATAAAAATCCTTTTGGAAAGTTGAATGTAACTTGCAGCATGTAAGCGTTTCCTTTCTTCGGGAATGGAAACATCCCGAATCTTTTTAATTATAGCGGATAAGTGCTTTTTCCCTTTCATGCACCCCGCCGAAGGGGTAAAATGATATTCATGAATACAAAGCGACCCCATATTTTAATTACCAATGATGACGGAATCGAATCACCCGGAATTCTGGCGCTGGCAACCGTGCTGGAACCGCTGGCGGATTTAACCATCGTTGCCCCGCGTGAACAAAGTTCCGCAGCCGGTCGTTCGCTCTTTTTATGGGCTGACGGCAAAATCTCACGGCGCAGCCTGTTGGTCAACGGCCGCCCGCACGATGCCTTTGCGGTGGGAGGATCACCGGCGCAGTCGGTGCTGCACGGGCTGTTGGAAGTGACCCCGGCGCGCCGCCCCGACCTGGTAGTCTCGGGAATTAACTATGGCGAAAACATGGGCACCTCCATCACCCTTTCGGGCACGGTAGGCGCCGCGCTTGAAGCGGCCTCCATGGGCATTCCGGCGATTGCCGTTTCATTGCAGTTATGCGAAGATTTGTGGTTAACGCACGATCAGAGCGTCGATTTTTCAGGCGCGGCTTATTTTGCGGCCCTCTTTGCCGGTTGGATGCTCGCGCATCAACTGCCGGCCGATCTGGACCTGATTAAAATCGATGTGCCCTCCGGCGCCACTTCTGAAACACCCTGGCGTTTAACCCGCCTGGCGCGCCATCGCTACTGGGACCCGCTGGTACGGCGTGAAGACGGCTGGGACAGCCAGGCGCGCATTGATGGCGGTGTGACGGTGACGCCCGATCAGTTTGCCGGCGATACCGACATTCGCACCCTGTTTGACGGTGAAGTTACGGTGACCCCGCTCAGCATTGACATGTCATCCCGCATTGACCTCTCGGCGCTGGAAAAAGAAATTCGCACAAAATAAGTTTATAACGATTTAAATAAAAACCGCTTTCAGGTGAATCTATCCCGAAAGCGGTTTTTTGGTATTGATTTAAGACTTAACCTTTAACATTAAAACGAATGTTCAGAATGTCGCCGTCCTGTACGATATATTCCTTACCTTCCAGGCGCAGTTTACCTTTGCCCTTCACTTCGTTCATATCGCCCAGGGCAATCAGGTCGTTATAGGCTACCACCTCGGCGCGGATAAAACCTTTTTGCAGGTCGGAATGAATTTCACCGGCGGCTTCGGGGGCGCTGGCGCCGCGGCGAACCGTCCAGGCGCGGCATTCGTCGGGACCGACGGTAAAGAAAGATTGCAGGCCGAGCAGGTCGTACGAAAGTTTAATCACGCGGTTCAGGCTGGGTTCTTGAATGCCATATTCGTCCATGAACATCTGCGCCTCGTCCGGCGCGAGTTGGGCAATATCCATTTCCAGGCGGCCTTGCAGCGCTTCGATCATATCAAGGCGGTGCGTAACGTTAATTTGGGGCGCCTGCTGGCCTTCGGCCAGGTTGAGAATGATCAAAACGGGTTTGCGGCTGAGCAGGCCAAAACCGGTAATGCTTTTTTCTTCTTCGGCAGTTAATTCCAGGTCACGCAGGGGTGTTTCGGCCGAAAGTGCCTCATGAAAACGGCTGAAAAGCTCAAATTCATGCTCAACCACGGCTTTTTCACGTCCGGCGCCTTTTTTGCGCTCTTCGGTCAGGCGTTCCAGTTTGCGCTCGGTAGTGATCAGATCGTTAAGGATGAACTCACTGTTCATGGTCTGAATGTCGCGCTGCGGGTTGATGCTTCCCGCCGAATGCGGCACACTATCGTTTTCGAAACAGCGCACTACATGAATGAAACCGTCCATCTGGGTAAGCTGGTTGAGCAAAACGCCCGAAATGCCGCTTTTGCCGGCGCTGCCATCCAGACCGGCGATATCGGCATAGGTTACTTTGGCGTAAATTGTCTTTTTGGGGTTAAACATGGCGGAGAGTTTATCGACGCGCGGGTCCGGCACGTCTACTACGCCGGTGTGTACTTCAATTTTGCCCGTCACGGCGCCGGTCGGCTGGCTGCCGCGCGTAAAGGCGTTAAACAATGTGGTTTTTCCCGTCTGGGGTAGACCAATAATTCCAAGTCGCATGATTTTGAACCTTGACCCTTCTGAAATTTTTAGATATACTAGACCTGCTTGCCGAAGTGGCGGAACTGGCAGACGCGCACGACTCAAAATCGTGTACCTTCGGGTATGAGGGTTCAATTCCCTCCTTCGGCACCAAGATTATAACATTAAACATGAGAGAGGCATAACCGGGTTGATAACCACGTTATGCCTCTCTCATTTAATTTTCCTGCTTAAGGTCTAAGCCGGTTTTACGCCGATTTTTCCATTCGCCCGGCAGCCAGAAAAACAATCATGAGACACACCAACAGGCCGGCTACCACGGCATAAGCCGGGCGCAGACCGATGGAATCGGCCACGCCGCCCAACAAGAGCGGCAGCGCCAGAATGGCCGTACCCGAAGCCAGCGAAGCGCGCGTGCTGGCCTGAATGGTATTTCCTTTTGACGAAGCGATTGCCAGAGAGATGATGAGCGGGTAAAGACTGGCAACCCCCAGACCACACAGAGCCAAACCGAGCATGCCCACCCACGGGGCAGATGCCAGCCAGTAAAAAGCAAAACCGAACGCGGCCAGCACAATGGAAAAGATCACCATTTTGCGTGCCGAAATGATCTGCGCCAGGCGGCTGCAAGCAAAACGACCGATAATCATGCCCCCCAGAAACAGGCTGACGGCCTGGGCGGCGCTGGCTTTATCCAGCCCCAGAACGACTTCAAAATAATTGGCGCTCCAGAATATCATACAGAATTCAACCGACACGCCCAATACCATCGCGACCCAGTAAACCCAGTAGAGAAAAGGCAGGCGCTCCGCAGTGGCTTTTTGCCCGTTTTGTTCAGTTACGGGTGGGGTGGCTTTGCGCAGGAAAATAAAAAGAACGATAAGGGATAACGAACCCAGAACGATGGCCAGACGCCAGCCAAAAAAGGTGTAGGCGAACCAGCCCACCAGCAGAGGCGCCAGAGCATTCACCAGGGAAGAAATCGTATTGGCTTCGGCAATGGCAACCGGGCTTTTTTCGCGATGTTCATCGCTTAAGGCCGAGGGCACAATCACCAGAATCAGGGTGCCGATGCAGCCCATCAAAAAAGTCGCCCCAATGGTTACCACCGGGTGCCGCCCGACCACCAGCAAAATGGCCGCCAGGCTCATGCCAATGGCGCCGATCCACAGTGAGCGCACACGACCCGCGCGGCGAATGAGGAAATCACCCGTCAGGCCGGTCACCAGCATGCCCGCGGCAAAAAAGGTGTAATGCAGGCTGCTGATGGTGTAAGAGATATGCAAATCATCCTGTAAAAACGGGGTAATGGGACCGAGGATGTTTAAAAAATATCCGTAAAAGGATAACAGGGTATAAGTAACCCAGGTAAAAGGACTGCGATAAAATTTTGTTTGCATTAATTGGACTCCCTGTGCATGGCCGTGATGAATGGGCATTACAGGAATTATACTCATATATCCTGTGGAAATTTCCACGAGTTGAACCATAATATAAAACGTTTCGGCACAGGTATACGGTTATACCTGTGCCATTTTTTTACCGAATCAATAATTTTAACCACATAAAAAAGAAAACGCAGAATTGCCGTGTTGATAATGTGTGT
>JAJTBH010000373.1 GCA_021287005.1 Anaerolineae bacterium | reverse complement strand
TTGTCTTAATTAATTCGTTTCCTTCCGGCGTTGAATTTTGTTCAACAGAATTACAGGCACTTAATAACAACATTCCTGCCAATATTATTTTTAATGTTTGTTGTTTTTTATGGTACATAATGGTTTCCTGATGATTAAGTTATCCTGGTGGTGAACGGTCACCATGTTAATAACCCCGCTTATTGCTTGGAACAAAAACCCATTGTTGGGTCTTCTACATCGCTGTAAATCTTTCCATTTTTCATTATGTTTAAAGTTACATCCGCTGACATCAAACCAGGTAAACCCGGAATAATTTTATCCTGAGCGGGTAAAGTAAGCGTTTTCGTTGATGTCTTTTTCGGGATGGGCGAATTTATACTTTCCACCCGGGTAATTGAATATTTCTTTATTAATTCAAATCCTTCCCGCAAAACCGGCATACAATCGCTTCGTTTTTGATATATTCCGCGCAATAGGGGCACTTTTTCATTTCACCTTTGGCCACCTTATCATTTAATTCTTGAGCATTCCTTTTTTCAAGTTCCTTTTTATTATCCGAACTGAGCAATGCCAAAATCAACCCAATCGGTCCCAGGAAGAAGCCGCCCAGGAAACCGCTTAAACCAGATCTGCCTTTTCGCTGGTAAACAGCAGCTGCAGCCAGCCCAAAAATAATCCAAATACCTACACATATCAGGTTTTCCATAATATTTCTCCCTTTTTTCGATGTTATTGTTTTTATGCTTTCAACGGGCCAATGATTCCTCGCACCCGTTTGGGCGAATTCCACAATTTTTCAACCCACCGCAGCGGAATATAAATATCGTTGGAACCCGAAGAAAATCTCGCGGATCTTCTTCACATCGCCCAGGATATTTAACGCATCCGGCAGCGCCTGGTACTTAAGCGTCAGCAGTGTGGCCAGTTTATCTTCAGCCAGTTCTTCAACCCCCATTTCAATGTACTGCGACAGTACAAATTCGAGAAACTCTTTTTGCTGGCGGGTCAAATGGTCATAGATCATAGGCTGCGCCCGCGCCACCCGCGTTTCGCGTGTGATGGGCGCCACGGCAAACGAAACATACTCCAATACGTCAAACAGGTCGCTTTTCTCTGCGTCAATCAGTTTCTGCAGCGCGCTCAACTCGCCCCGGCCAAAACCCGCCTCGCCCAACTTCTCAAGCAGCGTTTTGCGCGTGAGCGGGTCAGACCAGATCTTGCGCAGTTCTTCTTCGTTTGCAAAAAAAGCCGGCAGTGTGCCGTATAAATCCTGCAAAAACTCCATTGCCGATTTGGGTTTGCCGTCTGCGCCCCAAAACGAGGTCGAGAGCATGTGTTGAATTTCACGTTCCTTGCCATCGCGCAGTTTGATTTTTAATTTTACCGGGCGTTCAACCGCCTCTTTATCAGCCGGTTCATATGCGCCTTTGGGTTCTTTTAAAGCGCCTCGTCCTGGTTTGGGTTCCGGTTCAATCGGTTCGCCGTCCCATTCGGGGTCGGCAAAATGATGGTAAGCGTTCACAAAATCGTAAATTGTGAAATAATCCTTGCCGTCAAACAGGCGTGTGCCGCGCCCGATAATCTGCTTAAACTCGATCATCGAATTGATCGGGCGCAGCAAAACAATATTACGGATATTACGCGCATCCACCCCCGTTGAAAGTTTCTGCGAGGTAGTCAAAACCGTCGGGATGCTCTTTTCGTTATCCTGAAAATCACGCAGGTATTGTTCGCCCAGCGCGCCGTCGTTGGCGGTCACGCGCACACAGTACAGCGGGTCGGCGCTTCTTTTTTTCTGGTTGATCAAATCCCGCACCGCCGCAGCGTGTTCCTGTGTGGCGCAAAAGACAATTGCCTTTTCGTTCTGGTTGACCTCATCCAAAAAGATCTGCACCCGTTTGGCTTCACGTTCTTTAATCACAATAATTCGGTTAAAATCAGTTTCCGTGTACAGTTTGCCCGCTTCCACCTCACCTTCAATCACGCGGTCGTCCGAAGTGTAAATGTAATCGTCAAGCGTGGTCTGAATGCGTTTGACCTTAAACGGTGTCAAAAAACCGTCATTGATGCCTTCCTTGAGCGAATAGACATACACCGGGTCGCCAAAATAACGGTAGGTGTCGGCGTTCTCCAGCCGTTTGGGCGTGGCGGTCAGGCCCAGCTGAACCGCCGGAGAAAAATATTCCATGATGTCGCGCCAGTTGCTTTCATCGTTGGCGCCGCCGCGGTGGCATTCATCGATGATGATGAAGTCAAAATAATCGGGCGGGTATTCGCCAAAATAGGGTTTATTTTCCTCGCCGCTCATAAAGGTCTGGAAGATGGTGAAGAAGATGCTGCCGTTGGTGGGCACACGTTTGTGTTTGCGAATTTCGTCGGGACGGATGCGCACCAGCGCGTCTTCGGGAAAGGCCGAAAAGGCGTTAAAAGCCTGGTCCGCCAGAATGTTGCGGTCCGCCAGAAAGAGAATGCGCGGGCGGCGCGCCGCGTCGCGCTGCAGGTTCCAGCGCGTTTGAAACAGTTTCCAGGCGATCTGAAAGGCGATAAAGGTCTTGCCGGTTCCGGTCGCCAGCGTCAGCAAAATGCGCTGCTGCCCGGCGGCGATGGCCGTCATGGCGTTGTTGACCGCGATCTCCTGGTAATACCGCAGGTCCTTGGTGCCGCTCACGTCCTCAAACGGCACGCGCTCAAACTGCTCCCGCCAGGCGTTTTGTCCGGCAAACAGCGTCTGCCACAAACTTTCAGGCGTCGGAAAGGCGGGAACCAGTCCCTCCTGCCCGGTTTTCAGGTTGATCTGGTAAATTTCTTTGCCGTTGGCGGCGTAGGCAAAATCGAGCCCCAGTTTTGCGGCGTAGTGTTTGGCCTGCATCACCCCTTCGCCCACCGCGCGCTGCTCGCTTTTGGCTTCAATCACCGCCAGTTTGCGCCCGCGGTGCTGCAAAATATAATCGGCAATCAGCGGTTTGGCGCGCCCTCCGCCGGTCTGAATCCTGCCGGCCGTCAACTGGTACTCGCGTAAAATTTTGGAGCCGTCGACAACGCCCCAGCCGCTTGTTTTTAACTGCGGGTCAATTTGCTCGGCTCTGGTCTCTGCTTCGTTCATGTTCACCCCCGGTTAATTCGCTATTAAAGGCTTTTTGTAAAAGGGATTGTTTTAATTCATCCAGGTCTGCCAGTTTTTGCTGGTAGATCGCTTCAAGCTTTTTGGTTTCATAATAAATTGATCTTAATTTACTAACAATTAAACTCTGTTCAATTATAGATTTAGGAACCGGAAATTCGAAGTTAATTAAGGTTCTTATCGGTAATTGTGGTTGCGCAGCACCGGAAACATTCTTATTAATTTGATTTTTAATAATATCAGAGCGCAAAATTTCAAATAAGTAATCAGAGGTAATATGATTATTGTTGGGGCGAAAAATTAGCATACCTGAATTAATTCTAACGTTCTCAAAAGGAACATCTGTGTTAAAGAGGCCAAGATTACCAATCGTCCCCCTGGTTGTCATAACTATATCATTTCTCTCTAATTTTCCTTTTCCTAAAGATCTATCTTTTTCTTCACTTATAAAGACATTGTTATCAAAATTAAAACCATCAGGTCGAACATTTTTTGTATTTAAAAACAAGCAGTGGCCTTCTGATTTAAAATCCTTTTTCTTCGGATAATTAATACCTCTATCACCATCTACGATGTTCAATAAATTCTTTTCTCCCAGGCTTCTTTGTTCCCATCCGTCACCCGGCTTGGAAAAGGCACTCTGTAAATATGTCTCAAACAACTCCCTCGCATTCTGCAAATTCTTTTCGGCATTGACCTTTGCCGCGTC
>JAJTBH010000002.1 GCA_021287005.1 Anaerolineae bacterium | reverse complement strand
CAAACAGTTTTGATTAATAAGGTGAAACAGCCCATGACAGAAGAAATCCTCCGAGTTGAACATATTAATAAACGTTTTGGGGGCGTTTTGGCTCTCGATGATGTAAATTTATCCATTGGCAAAGGGGAAACTTGTTGCTTGGTGGGCGAAAATGGATCAGGAAAATCCACCTTGATTAAGATTATTTCAGGCGTTTACAGCCCGGATCAAGGTGATATTTATATTAACGGCCGTCATTACCATCGTTTAACACCGCTTGAATCCATTCGTGAAGGCATTCAAGTAATTTATCAGGATTTTTCTTTATTTCCCAACCTGACGGTTGCTGAAAATCTTGTAATGAACCAACAGGTCGCTTCAGGTAAACAACTGGTGAACTGGAAGGATATTTACCAGATAGCTGCCAGAGGTCTTGAAAAAATCAATTCTTCTATTCCCCTGGATGCAATTGTTGAAACATTATCCACTGCCGATCGACAATTAATTGCCATTGTAAAAGCTTTATTATCCAATGCTCGAATTATTGTGATGGATGAACCTACTACGGCGCTGACGCAAAAAGAGATTTCCGCACTTTTTAAGGTCATTGCCGAATTAAAAACACAGGGTATTTCCACATTATTTGTAAGTCATAAACTGAATGAAGTAACCGAAATTTCAGATCGCACCGTCATTTTCAGAAACGGCCAAAAGGTAATGGATAAAGGTGCGCAGGGCATGGACGTTCACACCATGGAATTTAACATGACCGGGCGCCATTTTGATAATTCTGAAATTAAATTTTCCGCCCCCGATGAAGCAGCCCCGGCGCGGCTTAAAGTTGAAGCTTTAACCCTGCCCCACTGTTTTTCGGATGTTTCCTTTGAATTAAAACCCGGCGAAGTATTGGGCGTTACCGGCTTGCTGGGCTCAGGCCGCACCGAATTGGGCCTGTCGTTATTTGGCCAGCTTCCGGCTCAATCGGGCAAGGTTTATATTGATGGTCAGGAAGTGATTGTAAGCGGGATCAAACAGGCTATCCAATTGGGGATTGGTTTTGTTCCCGATGATCGTATTCGTGAAGGTCTTTTTCTGGAACAATCCATTGGTAACAACATAGTGGTGGGTATTTTGCACCAGTTGTTAAACAAATTCGGCTTGATCGATAGCCGCAGGAAAAATACGGAATCCAATCAATGGATTAAACGCCTTGAATTAAAAACACCCTCAGGCGACCTGCCGGTAACCAGCCTTTCGGGCGGCAACCAGCAGCGTGTGGTTTTGGCCAAGTGGCTGGCGATGAATCCGAAAGTTTTGATATTAAATGGCCCAACCGTCGGGGTGGATGTTGGTTCGAAAGCCGAAATTCATGAACTCATTCGTAATCTTGCCCGGCAGGGCCTGGGCATCATTATTATTTCTGATGATATTCCCGAATTGACTCAAACCTGTAACCGCATCTTATTAATGCGCTCCGGAAAAATAGATAAAGAATTTAAACGTGAAGCCATTAAGGAAGATGAATTAAATAACGAACTGATTGGTTCATCCACCCAAAAAGTCAATTAAAAGGATCTTGTTATGTTAAATAAAATCGTTAAAACCAATGAGTTTATTGTTTTCCTCATTTTAATTGGCTTATCTCTGGTGGTTGGTGTGATTAATCCGGCCTTTTTTACCATATCAACCCTTTTTGATACCCTGCGCGCTTCGATCGTATATTTCATCATGGCTTTTGGTATTTTGCCGATTGTGATTGCCGGCGGAATTGATATTTCCTTTGTGGCGATCACGGCCGTATCGGCCTATGCCACCCATACATTTTTACTTTCGCAGCATTATGAAGGTGGTATATTGCTGTATTTTGTAATCGCCTGCACGGTGGGCTTGTTAATGGGGTTGATTAATGCATTCCTGGTTAATCGTTTTAATTTGCCTATTTTTAATGTCTCTCTGGCGACCAACACCATGTGGTATGGTTTTTGTCTCTTTTTCATCGGCGCAACTGCCAATTTTGACCTGCCCGAAGGCGGCGTCGGATATTATTCGCAATTTATTTTGACGGCAAAAGATCCCATTGTAGGAGATACGGGTTTACACCAGTCCATCATTTATGTTTTATTGATGGGTGTATTTATCTGGTGGTTTCTTAAATATACGACGATTGGGCGCGGCGTTTATGCCATTGGCGGCAATAAAGAAGTGGCTATTCGCTCAGGTTTTAATGTCAAACGAATATTGTATATTCTTTTTGCCATTATGGGCGTTTTTTCCGCTGTGGCGGGGGTTACCCAGGCCTTCTTAAGCCGGCAGTTTAACCCGGTGATTTTTATCGGCCAGCCTCTGGATGTTCTGGCGGCCATTATTATCGGCGGCGCATCCATCACCGGTGGGCGCGGCACGGTGATTGGTACGGTGTTGGGGGTACTTTTAATCCAGTTGATCAATCGGGCTCTGATTTTGACCGGCATTCCGATTGAATGGCAAAAACTGGTGGTTGGTCTGGTGTTAATCTTGTTTACTTCATTACCTGCGCTGCGCTTAAATTGGACAAAACGGATCAAACGAAGCGTTGAAACAATTTGACTTTCACCAATCGGGAACAGGAAAAAATTATGAATTCTAAAATGTCTCTGTCTAATACCGGTAAGGGCTTCAACGCACTGAAAAAGTATTTTCAAGTAGATGGCCAAA
Source organism: Anaerolineae bacterium (assembly GCA_021287005.1). Classification (GTDB taxonomy): domain Bacteria; phylum Chloroflexota; class Anaerolineae; order Anaerolineales; family Anaerolineaceae; genus JAJTBH01. Next base: position 32,858 of record JAJTBH010000002.1, on the reverse strand, counting down.
CTCTTTTATTATTGGGCGTTTTTGCAGTGCTGGTTATCTTTTTTGGAGTCACGGAAGATAATTTTCTTTCAAATCGCAGCATCAGCACCATGGCTTTTCAGCTTCCGGAAATTGGCATATTAACCCTGGCGATGATGATTCCAACTTTGACCGGGGGGATTAACCTGTCGATTAATGCCACGTCCAACCTGTCGGCGGTTTTGGCCGGTCTTTTTTTGGTGAAAATTGTTCCAAAGGATGTTTCTCCCGAGCAGATGGGTTTATTCGTCATCCTCGCTCTGTTTATCGCCCTGGTAGTTGGTGCAATTACCGGTGTTGTAAACGGATTGCTGGTGGGGTATGTGGGCGTGCCGCCGATTCTGGCGACATTGGCAACCATGACATTTTTTACAGGCATCTCAACCGGTCTGACAAAAGGCGCCACTGTAACCGGGTTTCCGGACCAACTATCGGTGATCGGCTCTCAAAGTTTTCTGGGAATTCCCATCCCGTTTATAGTGTTTTTATGCGTCACCCTGCTTACCTATATATTGTTGTTCCAGACTCCTTTTGGCTTTCAGGTGCGTATGATGGGCACCAACCCGATTGCATCCAATTTTTCGGGAATTAATAATAAAGCCGTATTAATGAAGATTTATATCATTAGCGGTATTTTTGCTTCCGTTACCGGCGTTTTAACCATGAGCCGCACCATGTCGGCTGCATATGAATACGGGGCAACCACTTTTGTTATGTTGACCATATTAATCTGTGTTCTGGCCAATATTATTCCCGGCTTTGGCAGTGTGTTAAATATATTTATTGCCATCGTTATTTTACAGGTTCTGTCGACCGGTTTTCATATGTTCCTGATGGGCATGCGCGGCAGTTCCTTCTTTAAAGACTTTTCCTGGGGGATTTTGATGATTTTTATTTTTGTACTTAATTATTTCCTGCATGATCGAAAAATGCAGAGATGATTCAATCCTATGATCTGGAGGCGATAAGATGGATAAAAGATGGGCTCAGTTAGGGGATCTTCTGGTTAATCATTCGGCCGTGGTTAAACCGGGCGAAAAAGTGATGATTGCATTTGTGGAACTGGAAACATATCCCCTGGTGCATGCTATTTATGAAGCCTGTATTAAAGCCGGGGCGTATCCCCAGGTGCAGTTTCTGTCAGAAGAGTTAAACAGGCTGGTGCTTAAGCATGGCAATCGTGATCAGATTGGGTGGGTGCCGGAAATTGAAGCCTATGGCATGGAATGGGCCGACGTTTATTTTGGTTTGCGCGGTGCTCATAACCTGGATGTTTTTTGGGATGTCGAGGCCGATAAACTTTCTCTGTTCCGTAAGGCAATGGGTAAAATTTCAACCATGCGCTGGCAAAAAACACGCTGGTGTTTATTGCGTGTGCCCAATGCGGCGCTGGCAAGCCAGGCCGGTGTGGATGAAGAAACCATGATGGATATGTTCTTTAATGCCTGTCTGTTGGATTGGCCGGCCTGTGGCAAAAAATGGCGGCAATGGGCCGAAGTGCTGGATAAGGGCGAACGCATTCGCGTGGTCGGTAAGGGCACCGATCTGAGCTTTTCGTTCAAAGGGCGTGTATGGGATGTGGCCGATGGCGGTTGGAATATGCCCGATGGTGAAATAGAAACGGCGCCGGTAGAAAGCACGATTGACGGTTATATTTATTTTGACTTCCCCGGCGTGTTGGGCGGGCGATTGATGCACGATATTCGTTTGCGCTGGGAAATGGGAAAACTGGTGGAGGCTTCATCTTCCACCAATCAAGATTTTTTGCTGTCCGTGATTAATACCGACCCCGGCGCCAGTCTGATTGGCGAATTTGCCATCGGCACCAATCCGGAATTAAAGTTTTTCAGCAAAGATATTTTGTTGGATGAAAAAATTGATGGAACCATCCATGTTGCGTTGGGCAGGGCCTACCCGAAAGTGGGTGGCACCAATCAATCTTCCATTCACTGGGATATTGTGAAAGATATGCGCCAGGAAGGTGAGATTTACCTGGATGATAAATTGATTTATCAAAAAGGCAAGTTCCTGATTTAATAAATAAAATCTTGAGGGTAAAAACATGGCAAAAGGATATTTGATCGGTGTTGATATCGGAACTTATTCTTCAAAAGGCGTTCTGGTTACGGCAGATGGTGTTGTATTAAACAGCCATACGGTGGAGCACGGCATGGATAAACCCAAACCCGGCTTTTTTGAGCATGATGCCGATAAGGTTTGGTGGCATGATTTTGTTGAGATTGTTAAAAACTTGCTGCAAAAAAGCGCTGTGCCATCCAACCAGATTTTGGGAATAGGAACCAGTGCGATTGGATCCTGCGTGTTGCCGATAGATGCGGAAGGGCATGCCCTGCGACCCGGTATTTTGTATGGCATTGACAGCCGGGCCGGAAAAGAGATTGAATATCTTGAAAAGGAATTGGGAGAGTCGGAAATCTTTAAAATAAGCGGTTCACGCTTAAGTTCACAGGCTTCCGGGCCCAAAGTGTTGTGGATTCGCAACAATGAGCCCGAAATATATGCCAGAACGCGCTGGTTTTTAACCAGTGAGGCATACCTGGTGCATAAATTAACCGGTCAGGCCACCATTGATATTTACACGGCCGGGGGTTACTGCCCGCTGTATGATGTCTACCAGCGTAAATGGCTGGATAACGCGGCTGAATTAATAACCCCCCTTGAAAGGCTGCCGCAGGCCTATTGGAGCCACGAAATTGTGGGCAGAGTCAGCGCCGATGCAGCCAGGGAAACCGGTCTGGCTGAAGGAACCCCGGTTGTGGCCGGAACCACCGATGCCGCCGCTGAAGCCCTCAGCACCGGCGTGGCCGATGTGGGCGATATGATGTTAATGTTTGGCAGCAGTATTTTCTTCATTATGAAAACTGCCAGCCTGGTAAAGACCCAAAAATTTTGGAGTTCAAATTTTTTGGAAGCGGACAGTTTTGCCTTTTTGGGCGGCATGTCTACATCCGGCAGCCTGACCACCTGGTTCCGTAATCAGTTTGCGCAACTGGAAGTCAAAAATGAATTGCAAGGCGGCGAAAATACATTTGCAGAATTGGCCAAAATGGCTGCTGAATCGCCGATCGGAGCAAAGGGTTTAATTAGCCTGCCGTATTTTGAGGGCGAACGTACGCCCATCCATGACCCACGGGCCAAAGGTGTCTGGTTTGGTTTGAGCCTCAGCCATACACGTGCCGATATTTACCGCGCCATTCTGGAAGGGGTGGCTTTTGGCATTCGGCATAATTTTGAAGAAATGGCTAAAGAGGGTGTTTCTCCAAAACGTATTCTGGCGGTGGGTGGCGGAACCAAAAACCCATTATGGATGCAGATTGTTGCGGACGTATGCGGCATAACCCTGACCATTCCGGATCAGCAAATTGGGGCCAGTTATGGGGATGCTTTTTTGGCAGCCACCGGCGTGGGTTTATACCAGAATCTTTCGCAGATTAACCAGTGGGTGAAGGTAAAGCAGGAAATTCGACCCAACCCGGAAGCGGGCAAATTGTATGAACTTAATTATCAGATTTTCCGCGATTTGTATGAAACGACCAAACCTTTAATGCATCGGTTATCAGATTCTTTAATGGCTTAAAAAGTTTTAAGAATTTATTTTAATTTAGATTTGTGGAGAGAAAAAATGGGAAATTGTATTAAAGAAATTTTTAATGTTGAAAAACCAATTATTGCCATGTGTCACCTGGGTTCTTTGCCGGGTGACCCCTATTACAACTCAAAGACCGGTATGAAAGAAGTAATTGAATGGGCGCGTAAAGACCTGATGGCTCTGCAAAATGGCGGTGTGGATGCAGTCATGTTTTCAAACGAGTTCAGCATGCCTTACCTGACCACGGTGCCGACCGTTACCGTGGCCTGCATGGCACGGGTAATTGGCGAATTATTGGGAGAAATTCGTATTCCATTTGGCGTTAATGTATTGTGGGACCCCAAAGCCTCGCTGGACCTGGCGGTTGCCACGGGCGGCAAATTTGTGCGCGAAATTTTCTCGGGCGTTTATGCCAGCGATTTTGGACTCTGGAATCCGAATTGCGGCGAAATTGTGCGCCACCAACATGCCATTCATGCCGAAGAGGTTAAACTGTTTTTTAATATCGTGCCTGAAGCGGCCAAGTATCTGGCCGAACGCGAAATTGATGAAATTGCCAAAACCACCGTGTTTAACCATCGTCCCGATGCCCTGTGCGTTTCCGGCCTGACAGCCGGCGCGCAGACCGACGCCAATGTGTTAAGCAGAGTGAAAAAGGCTGTGCCCGATACGGTGGTGTTTGCCAACACGGGCGTACGCCTGGATAATGTGGTTGAGCAGTTAAGTATTGCCGACGGCGCCGTGGTCGGTACAACCTTTAAATATGATGGTAAATTTGAAAATCATGTTGACGAAAACCGGGTTAAACTTTTTATGGACAAGGTAAATTCGTTCCGCAAAACTCGCTAGACTTTAAAATGCTTTTATAAAACAATCCGCCCGATGACCGGGCGGATTGTTTTTGTTCGTTTTGTGACCGGCTTTTAGCCGCGTTTAACGACAATGCGTTTATTTTGCGAGCTGTTGGCCTGCAATTTGGGCAGGCTGATGTTCAGAATGCCATTCTTAAAGACGGCGGAAACGCGGTCTTCATCAACATCGCAGGGCAAGGCCACCTGGCGGCTGAAGGAACCGTAGGAACGTTCCAGCCGATGGAAGTTGTTTTTCTTTTCCTGTTTTTCAAATTTTTTCTCACCGCTAACGGTCAAAACATTATTTTCCAGGGAAAGTTGAATGTCTTTGTCTTCCAGGCCGGGTAATTCAATCGTAACATTAATGTCCTTGTCGGTTTCATTGACGTCCAGGCTGGGCATAAAGCCGGAAAAGTTGGATTCAAACGGCTCGAATGGACGCAGGCTCCAGGGGGGTTCAAAAAAGCTCTCAAACATGCGATCCATTTCGTCTCGCAATTGAAGGAATGAGTCAGCCTCCTGTCTGCGTACTGGCAATTTCTCTGATCGTTTCCAGGGAATGAGATGATTGAGTGTCATGGTAACCTACCTCCTTTTGATAAAATTCGATTGATCGTGCCGGTCGGAATAAACTTTTCCGACCGGCACGTTATTTTCTGTTTTATCCCGCTTTGACCATAATCTTGCGGGCTTTAAAGTCGGGCGCTTTGGGTAAAACCAGGCGCAAGACGCCGTCTTTAACACTGGCTTCAATATTGTCGCGATCTACTTCATCCGAGAGGATGAAAGTGCGGCGATAATCGCCGGATTCGTATTCGGCATAGGCCAGAGTATAGCCTTCGGGCTGGCGCGCTTCAACGTAAGCGCTGATGGTTAATTCGTTTTTCTCAAGGGTGATGTCGACGGCCTGTTCATCCACACCGGGTAAATCGGCGACGACCACCACTTTGTCTTCACTTTCATAGATGCTGGCTGCCGGAATATATGCCCGGCGGGAGCGCGTACGTTCAACGCCCTCAGCCATATCCACTTCCTGTTTGGTTACATCAAGATTTTTGTCAGTCATGGCATACCTCCTCTAATTAATTTGATTTGATATTAATTTTGCGCGGTTTATCCGCTTCGGCGCGGGCCAGTTTGATGGTTAAAAGGCCCTTATCAAAAGAGGCTTCCACTTTTTCGGGGTCAATATTGTAGGGCAGGCGAATGGTGCGGTTGAATTCACCACTAACGCATTCGCGGCGATGATATTTGGCGCCTTCGGGCAGATCCTCTTCGGCGCGGCTGCCGCTGAGGGTCAGGTTGTTGCCCATCACCGACAGGTTGATTGATTCCGGGGTGAAACCGGGCAGTTCGGCGGTGACGATCATATCGTCATCCTTGACCCATACATTCAGGGCCGGGTAACCGGCGGGCTCATTGTTGTAGGGTGAAAAAGCATTCATCATACGTTCCATGCGGCGCTGCATTCGGTCAAGGTCGCGGAAAGTTGGGGGAACATAATATCTAAACATAATTTTTACCTCCTGTTATTTTTCCATCAGGTTATGGTTATTGGGTTAATGTTTTTACAATGTTTATTCTATGCCGGGTCGATAAGATTTTTGATAACGATCTATAAGAAAAACAAAAAAGGAATATTAGAGGATTGTATACATGGCATTTGGGCGTTTCATTACTCTTTCCTAACGGTTCTGTAAGTTGACAGGCCCGAAGGGGCGTCCTATAATAATTTTGATAAAACAAGTCTAATTATTGGGTCTAAGTGTGAGGTATTATGATTGGTTCAGTTAATATGAATGTGTCACAGGCAAATGCCGCTTTAGCAAATAATGGCGTCGGCCAGGTGAAACCAAAAACACAGACGGCGCCGGAACAAAATGAAAACAAAACAACCGAAGCCCTCGAATCGCGCCGGATGCAGGTCGGCGAAAATGAAAGCCGGGCGCAAGGCGCACAGTTGTTGGATAAATTACAACAAAATGAAAGCCGCCAGGTATATGCCGCCGCAGACCAGGTCCGCGCCAATGCACAGGCCACACGTGTAACCGGTATGCGCGCTTATAGCGAAGCAGGTAAATCGGAATTAAATGCAGCCTGATTTTTTTGAGGCAAATTTTTAATATAATTTACCGGTATTCATTGCCGTTTTGTATCACGAAGGAACATCCTTTATCGGCGTAAGGGATGTTCTCTTTTATAATGGGGGTGTATGCGCCGACAAATTGCCAGATGTGGGCTGCTAAGCGGTATAATTGCGGGGGCTATAAAGCCAATTGAAATAATGAAAACGTTGTAGTACAATTGTTCTATATCGTAAAATAATTTCCGGCTGCGGTTGGTGTGCACCGGTTTAACCTTGATGGAGATAAATGCATGACGAGATATAGTGCCGATCAGATTATTGAGTTGGAATTCCTTGAAGCGGTGCGCCGCCGCCCGGGCATGTATATTGGTAATAACAATGTGCACGGGCTGCACCACATTTTGCTTGAGGTGCTGGATAACTCGGTGGACGAATGTATGGCCGGGTTCGCCTCGACCATTAAAGTAAATATTGCCAGAGACGGCGCCGTTACCGTTAATGATGCCGGCCGCGGCATTCCCATTGACTTTAAACCCGTAAGCGCCATGAGCGCCTTAACCCAGGTGTTGGTTAAACCGCACGCCGGGGGCAAATTTGGCGGCGACGATTCGGCTTATTCCAGCTCGGGTGGTCTGCACGGTATCGGTTTAAAATGTACCAACGCTTTTTCAGCTTATCTTGAGGTGGAAGTGCGCCGGCATGGTTTGTTCTTCCGCCAGCGTTTTGAAAACGGCGGCATTCCGCAAGGCGAGGTTGAAATTTTTGACGCCAGCGGAGCTAAAGTGGGCGAGATTAACGCCGAGACCACCCTGATTACCAGCGGGCGCAAGGAAATCTGCCAGTCGCTCAAGGTCAACGGCAAAAAAGTGACCGTTCAAGCCGATGCTGAAATGAGCAGTGGCACGAGTTTGCGTTTTCGCCCCAACCGCGCCTGGTTTGCCCATGAAATGGAGTGGCGCGACCCCGATAATTATGTGCCCTGGGATGCCACCCGGCTTGATAACCGTTTTCGCCAGATTGCCCATCTTTACCCGGGCGTGCGCATCGAGTTTTTGGATCAGCGCGAAAGCAAACCGGAAACCAGGATTTATTATTCCAAAAACGGTTTATCCGATTATCTGGCTTACCTTAACGAAGGTCTCAGCCCACTGCATAAACCGATTGTGTTTAAAGAAAGCGGCGAGATTGAGGTGGAAGGTATTAAAGCTTCGGTTGAAACCGAAATTGCTTTGCAGTATGCCGGTGAGGACACCCAGATTTATTCGTTTGTAAATGCCATTCCCACCCCGTTGGGCGGCACGCACGTCACCGCCTTTAAAGGCGGTTTGACCAAGGCCGTTAAGCAGTTTGCCTCTTCCAAAAAATTAATTAAGGGTGAAGAAGATGTGCGCGGAGATGATGCCCTGCTGGGGCTGACCGCTGTGGTTAAAATCACCATGACGAGTACGCCGCAGTTTCTCTCACAAACCAAAGAAAGCCTGACCAGCCCTGAAGTGCACGGGCCAGTTTTTTCGGGCACTTATGGTTATATGAGTGATTATCTTGAAAAAAATATCCCGGTGGGCAAAGTGATTGTCAACCAGGCCGTGGCGGCTGCCCGCGGGCGTGAGGCCGCAGCCCAGGCGCGCAAGCTGGTGATTAAAAAATCGGCCATGGACGCCGGTGAATTTGTGCTGGGCAAGCTGGCCGATATTCAGCGCCGCGGCGGCAACCCGGTGGTGCCCATTGAATACACCGCCATTTATATGGTTGAGGGTGATTCGGCCGGTGGTTCATGTAAACAGGGGCGCGATTCGCGTTACCATGCCATTTTGCCCCTGCGCGGCAAGATTCCCAATGTGGAAAAGATGAATATCAATGAAATCTTAAAAAACAAAGAAATTGCCGCCATCATTGCTGCCGTAGGCACCGGCGTGGGCGCCGATTGCGACGTGGATGCCATGCGCTATGGACGCGTTTCGGTGTTGGTGGATGCCGATGTGGATGGAAGCCACATTGCCACCCTGCTGGCGACTCTTTTCTGGCGCACCATGCGCCCGGTAATTGAAGCGGGGCGTTTTTATGTGGCACGCCCTCCGCTTTACCTGGTGCGTAACAGCAAGACCCGCCAGGAGCAATATGCCTACAGTGAAGAAGAACGCGCCGAAATTGAAAAAGAATGGAAAAACGATCCGTTGAACATTCAACGTTATAAAGGTTTGGGTGAAATGAACCCTGAACAACTGCGCGAAACCGTATTTGTGCTGCCGGAGGGAATGGGCGGCAAAGGCAAAAAAAGCAGGGTACGCGAGGCAGAGGAACGCCAGCTTACCGTTGCCGATTTCGCTTCGCGCGACCTGCGTATGGTCATAGACGATCTGCACACCACGCGTTCGCTGATTGAACGCCTGATGGGCAGCGAGGTTGGCCCGCGCAAGGAATGGTTGATGAATGTGGATTGGAACGAAGAGGAATAGAAAAGGACAGGGTGCCCCTATGAGTGAAGAATCTACCCTTAATGGAAACGAATTGACCATCCAGGTTCAAGCCCTGGATAGCTTTGTGGAACAGGCTTACCGGCGTTACGCCGTGTTAACTATTTTGGATCGCGCCCTGCCGGATGTACGGGATGGCTTAAAACCCGTGCAGCGCCGCATTTTATACGCCATGGCCGATATGCACCTGGTGCATAATCAACCGCATAAAAAATCGGCGCGTTTGGTCGGTGAAGTGCTCGGTAAATATCACCCCCACGGCGACCAATCGGTTTACGATGCGATGGTGCGCATGGCGCAAGATTTTTCAATGCGCTCACCGCTGATTGACGGCCAGGGTAACTTTGGCTCCATTGATGGCGACAGCGCGGCTGCCATGCGTTACACCGAAACCCGCCTGGCGGCATTGGGCGAGTCGATGTTGATGGATATTGATCGGGATACGGTCAATTGGGTTCCTAATTTTGACGGTTCGCTTAAAGAACCCCTGGTTTTGCCGGTGCGTTTCCCCAACCTGTTGGTAAACGGCGCCACCGGTATTGCTGTGGGTATGTCGACCAGTATTTTGCCGCATAACCTCGGCGAGGTATGTGACGCCGTGGTTTATATGGCCAAAAACTGGAAAAAACGCGACCAGATCAGCGTGAAAGATTTACAAAAATACATTCCCGGTCCCGACCTGCCTACCGGTGGTCTGTTATACCGCTACCGTGTGAATGGCGACGAAAACAAGGTGGATATGATCCGCCAGGCTTACGAAACCGGCAATGCCACTCTGGTCTGCCAGGCCAAAGCCGACATTCAGGATATTGGCGGTGGCAAGAGCGAAATCATTGTGACCGAGTTACCCTTCCAGGTGCAGAAATCCACGGTGTTGGAACGTATCGCCTCCAACCGCGATAAATTCCAGGGCATCACCGATGTGCGCGATGAATCGGACTATAAGGGCATGCGTGTGGTTTTTGAAGTCGGCCGCGGGGTGGACCCGTATGAGGCGCTGGAGCGCCTTTTCACCCATACCCAGATGCGCTCGAGCCTTTCTTATAACGCCCTGGCGTTGGTGATGAGTGAAGAAGGTAAAGCCAGCCCGCAAAATTTAACCCTGGGCAAAATGCTGAGTGAATTCATCCGTCATCGCCTTGAGGTCATTACCCGCCGTTCGCAGTATGAGTTGACCCGCGCCGAAGCGCGTTTGCACATTGTAGAAGGGCTGCTGAAGGCCATCAGCATGATCGACGAGGTGATCGATATCATCCGCCATTCTCAAAATACCGAAACGGCGCGCGCCAACCTGATGAAAAAGATCGGCCTGAGCGAAATTCAGGCCACAGCCATTCTGGATATGCCCCTGCGCCGCCTGACCTCGCTGGAACGCAAAAAACTGGAAGACGAACAGAAGGAATTAAAAGCGCGGGTTAAGGAATTAAAAGAAATTCTGGCTTCCGAAGATCGTCGTTTGCAGGTGGTGATTCAGGAAACCGACGAAGTTAAAGAACAATATGCCGATCCACGCCGCACGGTGATTATCGATCATGAAGACGGTCATCAGGCGCGGGTTACTGTGGCCGACCTGGTCATTCCCACCGAAGAGCAGATGGTGGTGGTTAGCCGCACAGGCATTCAGCGCTGCGATGCCAAAACCTGGAAAGACAGCACCCCGCGCGGTAAAGTTTCGGCGCGTGCCGTGGAAATTAACCTGACACGCATCCAGGTTAAACCGGATGAGGCGCTTTTGCTGGTTTCCAACCGCGGGCGCGTGTGGCAGGCCAATGTCGGCCGCCTGCCCTTGCAGGCCACTTTTACAGAGCTTGGCCTGGATAAGGGTGAAGAAATCATCGGCTGCGGCGCAGCCACACCGGGAAATTCACTGGTGCTGGTCACCCGCGCCGGCAATGTTAAACGTGTTAAAACAGAAGACTGCCTGAACAGCCGCCATGAAGGCGCCTGGTCGCCGATTATCGGTCTGGAAGGTAAGGATGATGAAGTTCTGCTGGCGGGTGTGGCTTCGGATAAAGCCGAGGTGTTTATCTGCACTTCGGGCAGCCAGGAAACAACCCCGCGCGCTCTGCGTTTTGAAGCTGCCAGCATTAACCCGCAGGCCACGCCCTCGGCGCGTGGTGTGGCGGCGATTAAGATGTTGGATGATCAACTGGTGGGGGGCGTTTTGTTAGAGCCGCAGCAGGCCAAAGAATTTGTTTTAATCACCAGCACACACGGGCATATTAAACGTATCAGCCTGCTTGAGTTCCCCGTGCAGGGGCGCGGCGGGCAAGGGGTTCAGATTTGGAAGATCAATGACAGCACCGGTTTGGTTGGCGCTTTAACTGTGGCTCCTGAAACCGCCGATGTGGATATCTATTCGGAGAAGGGCCGCCGTCTGCGCCTGGCTGTGAAGGATATCAACCAGGTAACCCGCGCCACCAAAGGCATTGACCTGGGCGCGCGTTATGCCAATGGAAATCTGTTTGAAGCCGACCCGGTGGCGGGTGTGGTTAAAATTTAGCTTTTTTTGACGGGGCGCGTGTTTTTGTTCCCGCGCCCCGTCTTTTGCACCATCCACCTGAAACAACCCCTGTATTGTGTAAAACAGCATACTTATTCTGCTTTTCTCCCCTCTGATTGGCTGCAAAGAGAGGGGTAAAATTAACTGTGAGCATTGAAGGAGAAAAACTTATGACAAACAAACAATGGTCACCGGATGTTTACTTAAAAGCCTGGCATTATGCCACCCGTTACCACCACGGTCAGACCTATGGCGGCGCTGAACCACAGGAACAAATCGATTACATCAATCACATTGGCAGTGTGGCTATGGAAGTGCTGCATGCGCTGGCGCAGACGCCCGATGTGGATGGCGACCTGGCGGTGCAGTGCGCTTTATTGCATGATGTCATTGAAGATACGCCTGTGACGTATGACATGCTTAAAAACGAGTTCGGCGCGCAGGTGGCCGACGGGGTGCTGGCATTAACCAAAGATGTTTCACTGCCGGATAAGGAAAACCAGATGCGCGACAGCCTGGAGCGCATTCGCCGCCAGCCGCGTGAGGTATGGATGGTAAAACTGGCAGACCGCATTACCAATCTGTATTATCCGCCCTTTTATTGGACTCCCGCCAAAATAGAGTCCTATCGCCAGGAAGCCATCATTATTTATGAAGCCCTGCACGGTGCTCACGCCGGTCTGGCAGCCCGCCTTTCCGAGAAAATTAAACGATACCGCCAGTTTGTCGGCGAGGATGAAAATTAACCTGATTTAAAATAAGTTGATGAGGTGAAAATGCACGGTGGTAACTGGCATACTTTTATGCATGCGACTGATGAAAAACCAAAGGTGAGTTGGCCATTATTACGGCGCGTATTGGCCTATGCCCGCCCGTATGGTTGGTCGATAACCGGTATGTTGATATTGATCCTGACGCATACGGGGCTTTCATTATTAACCCCCTTAATCCTGCGTGAATTGATCGATCACACCATCCCCGGTGGTGATTTGCAGCGCCTGGCCTGGTTGACTCTGGGTTTGTTGAGCATCCCGGCCATCAGCGGACTGGTTGCTGTTTTTCAACGGCGTTTAAACACGGTGGTGGGAGAAGGAGTAATTTACGATCTGCGTGTGGCGCTTTATTCGCATTTACAGCGTATGTCACTGCGTTTTTTCACCAATACGCGTGTGGGCGAATTAATGAGCCGCTTAAATAATGATGTAATCGGCGCGCAAAATGCCATCAGCAACACCATTGTGGATATCATCACCAACCTGATTCAGGCGGTGGGGGTGGGTATCGTCATGTTTTCAATGGAATGGCGCCTGACTTTGATCAGCCTGGTGTTTATGCCGCTCTTTATTCTGGCGGCGCGCCGCCTGGCCGATCATTTGCGGGATGTGGCCCACCAACAGATGGATGCCAACGCGCGCATGAATGCCATGATGATGGAAACGCTTAATATCGGTGGAATTTTATTGGTGAAGCTCTTTGGCCGTTCGCGTGATGAGGTCGGTCGTTTTGAAGAACGTGCCGGTGAGGTGCGCCGCCTGGGCGTTTTGCGCGCGGTCAGCACCAGTTTTTTTATTGCCGTGATCGGCCTGGTGAGCGCATTTGGCACGGCTCTGGTCTATGGCCTGGGTGGGTATTTTGTTATTCAGGGTGCATTTACCGTGGGTACCATTGTGGCTTTTGGTTCATATCTGGGGGTTTTATATGCCGCGTTGCAAGACCTGGCCGGAGCGCCGGTCGAATTTGCCACCTCGGTGGTCAGTTTTGAGCGAGTTTTTGAGGTGTTAGACCTGCCGTTGGAAATTAGCGAAAAACCCTCTGCACTGATATTGCAAGATTGTTTTGGAAATTTGCGTTTTGAGGACGTTTCTTTTAAATATGAAGTTAACGCCGATGGCATGTTAAGCGAGGTGCGCCGTTTTGGACGCATGACGGATGTGCAGGCAGTTTTGTCGGACGCCGAGACCCGTACGGTAACGAGCGGGCGCAGCCAGGCGCGCGAGTCGGCGTTGGAGCATATCGATTTTGAGGTGCAGGCCGGGCAGCTTCTGGCGCTGGTGGGTCCCAGTGGGGCGGGTAAGACCACGCTCACTTACCTGGTGCCGCGTCTGTATGACCCCAGCGAGGGGCACATTTTGTTGGACGGTTATGACCTGCGCGATTTAAACCTCGATTCGTTGAGCAGCCAGATCGGTATGGTCACCCAGGAGACTCACCTTTTCCATGACAGCATTCGCACCAATTTGTTGTATGCCCGTCTGAATGCCACCCAGGCTGAGCTTGAGGCGGCGGCGAAGGCGGCCAATATTCATGATTTTATCTGTGACTTGCCTGCCGGATATGACACCGTGGTGGGCGAGCGCGGTTACCGTTTGAGCGGCGGTGAAAAACAACGCATCGCTCTGGCGCGTGTAATCCTTAAAAACCCGCGCATTCTGGTGTTAGATGAAGCCACCAGTTCATTGGACAGCGAATCGGAAAGCCTGATTCAAGAGGCGCTTAAACGGGTGATGGCCGGGCGCACCAGCATTGTGATTGCGCATCGTCTCAGCACCATTCTGGCTGCCGATAAAATACTGGTGATGGATCGCGGGCGAATTGTGGAACAGGGCAAACACGCCGATCTGCTGGCATTAAACGGCTTGTATGCGCATCTTTACCATACCCAGTTTGATCAGGGACTGGAAGAGGGGGTACGTTAAGCCACATTGTATTCAGGGAGAGCGCTTTCCGACGTTCTCCCTGAAAAGATGGTCTGGTAATTTATTGCACTGCGGTTTAAAATAATAAAAGGATTCGTTTATCTGTGGGGGATATTATGAAACGGATAAATCCATTTTTAGGACTCGTACTGTTGATTTTAACCGCCTGCGTTCAGGCGCCGCAGATATCATCGACGATTGATGCCACCCCATCTGCGACATCTGTTGTACCAACCGCCAGATTTATTTATCCTCCTGACGCCACGCCCATTATTCCACAAGATCAAAAAGAGGGCCTGGAAAAAACAATTCAAAATACATTTATCTCTCCGGACGGTCAATGGCTGGTGTCTTTTAAGAATGATACCCATCCCGTTGCGGTAACATCTTTGCTCACTCACAAAACCATCTGGGATACGGATCTCGAATTGGTTGGGAAAGGAATGAAATTTTCCGGATGGTTCAGCGATAGCTCCGGTTTTGTTTTATCAGCCATAAATTATGTCTGTAACGATAATTGCCCTGTAAATCGTTTGATTATGTACCGGCTTGAAGTCAAAAACAATGTCATCAACCATCAGATTTATGATTTACCGCCTGATAAATTTTTTATCTCCGGGTTAATGCCATCTCCGGATGTCTCTCGTTACCTGGCTATCGTTCGAGATTATGCGGCAAAAACCGACCGCGACGAGATTTATATTGTTAATCATCAGGCCGAACTGCTGCAGAAGGTAAAACTGCCGTTAAGCGCCGGCTTTGAGATCAAAAACCTGTATTGGGTGACTCCCGGTTTGATTTATACGGTGCGTAACAGCCAGAACCCATCGATTCCATACACTTTAAATTTATATCTGCTGGATCCGGCTCGCACTGAGCGGCCGCAAACGCTTTTTTATTCGATCAATGGTTACCCGCAAATCATTTCGATGGACCCACTCCACAGACATTTATTGATTTACCGTCATAACGATCAGGATGGCGGCGGAAAAGCCGAGTTTTTGATATTTAACCTGCGCGCCAAACAGATTGAAAAAACTATTCCCTCGCCGGTGGACGACATCGTTAAATATGCTGGCAGTGATGATTCGTCGGTTGTTGCCCTTCAGAGCGCCGATCCTGAAAACAATTTGTTTATGTTTTACTGGCAAACGCGCTCCCTGGTGGATCGCCGGATGCACATAGGGGATTTAAATGAACAATCCTGGAATCCTGATTTAACCGGTTTTGTGGTTTATTGCGGAGATAATGCCGGGCATCAATGGACGCGGCTGGTGCAACCGTAAAAGCGGATAAACGAAGGAAGATAATATCCAATAATCGTAACAATTGATTGGCGATGGGTTTTATGATACTGATCTGCCTGAAAATAACTTTCGAAAATTCAGATCGTGTTGATAAACGCCGCACATAAAAAATCGAATGGAATAATAAAACCGGGCGCAGATGAGTAGAGGAAATTTAAACGTTATTTGAAAACTGAACGGTTTATATCGTTATATTTTTTATTAACCGGGTAATTTCACACCTTAACAGGCGCAATTTTCGAGATAATCGATCAGCAAACGGGTTGAATGCGTATGGTCAAATCCTTTTCTGCTGATGACGTAGGTACCCCACGGGGTATCTCCAAGGGCCAGGGGAATAATACGGACCGCGGGGCTGGCTGCCTGAGTTTTGGATTGGATGAATAACGATATGGCCATGTTATCGTAAACCATATTATTGGCAACGTTTGAGTCGATGGTTTCAAGGACAAGATTGGGAAACGAATTAACCTGGTGGCATTTTTCCATCAACACACTATGCATGTCACAGCGTTCACCCAATGAAACAAGCGGTTGAAGATGCATATCTTCCGGCGTTATCAGGTCTTTGGCCGACAGGGGGTCTTTTTTGGAAATCTGCAAACATATCTTTCCATCCTGAACCAGCCTGTAATCATAGTTTTTTATTTTTTCCGGCGTGGAATTTAATATTCCGATATCCGCTTCTTCCGTTTCCAGATATTTGCGAACTTCATCGTCACAAACCTCTTTTACAGACAGCTCAATTTCAGGGTGGTCCGATTTAAAATGTGCAAATACCTGCGGAGAAAGGGCATTTAAGGTGCCGAGTCCTATGGCGATGCGTATTTTACTTTTCTGACTCCGCGAACTTGCGTTTACCGACTTCTCCAGGTCGTTAAATAAATCCACAATCGGGATTGATTTTTCCAGAAGCTCCCGTCCTCGAGCGGTCAATTGCAGTTTTCCATTGTTTCTGAGAAACAATTCTGAGCCGCATTTTTTTTCAAATTCCAGAATAGCTTTGGATAACGCCTGACGGGTAATAAAAAGTTGCTCGGCAGCTTTTGTGATGTTCAGTGTTTGTGCAACTGCCACAAAATAGCGCAAATCTTGACTATCCATACCATCTCCATAAAAACAATAAGGCGCAACCTTTTATTGACATTAACGCAATAAACAAATGCTTTTTTCGGTACAAAATTAATGTTATTGTAACATTAATTTTGTACCGCTCACAAACGGCATAATAGGTCTCTGGAAATTTCAGGATGGGATGGGTAGTAACTATGGGGGTGTTTTTTGTATTACCGAAAGGTAGGCAAAAAACACCCCTTCCTTTATGTCTCTTACTACCAGATGAAATTCCAGTAGGCCGTCCAAATTATAAAAAATTGAGTTTCATGATCGGGAACTCTTTTTAAAAATTCTACCTGGAGGTTACATGAGCACTAAGATTTCACGTAAAGATTTTTTGAAGGGCGCTGCCGCAACGGCAGCCGGAATTACCATGATGGGTATGCCCGGCTGCGCCCCAACCGTTGCCGGCAATAAGAGCGGCTCAACGGAAAGTTCCGCTGAGAAACCCGCTGAAGCGGCCGCTGACACCGTCATCACGCCCGTTGGCACTTATGATTGTGATGTATGTGTGGTGGGCTGCGGCGTGTCAGGTCTGGCTGCCTGCGTATCTGCGGCAGAGCAGAAGCTGAGCGTTATTGCCCTGGAAAAATCAGGCAGCACGGGCGGCGGCGGCCGCGGTACCGAAGGCGTTTTTGCCGTGGGCAGTCAGATGCAGAAAGACATGAACATCACGGTAGAACCTTCCGAAGTTTTATCCCGCGAGATGGGTTACCATCATAACCGCGTGGATGGACTGCGCTGGATGGATCTCATCAAAGCTTCCGGCGACAACGTGGCCTGGTTGAAGGATCACGGCGTTAAATTTACCGGTGTTGTCGATGATTATCATGGCGGCGATTACAAAACTTTCCACTGGTTTGGCGAGAATCGCGCCGCTCACGATTATGCTCCCCCCATGACGGCAGCAGCAGAAGAATTGGGCGTTAAGATTTTAGTCAACACACCTGCCCAAAAACTCATTGTGAAAGAAGGAAAAATCGTCGGTGTTTACGCTCAAAAAGTTAACGGCGATTATATTCAGGTTAATGCCAAAGCCGTTATTTTCGGCACCGGCGGTTTTGCAAACAACAATGAATATCTGGCAAGAGGCCACTTTGCTGATGTCAAAAATGTGGTGCGTTTCCTCTCCGGATTTAACGGCGATGCTCTGCGCATGGTCAAAGAAGTTGGCGGCACCGATCGTCTGGATCGTTTCTCCGGTTTATTCCAACTGACAGTTTCGGGCGCCCCGGGCGGCGAATATGGCACATTCGGTTCAGGCAATGGTCTGGTAGTCGGTTCGCACAGCGCCGATAACATCTGGGTCAACGAAAAAGGCGAACGTATCTGTGCCGAGAATTCCGGTGATGAAAACTGGATGGCCTTGATGATCCCGACTCTGGCTCACCAGAAGACCTATTCCATTTTTGACCGCGCCGCTTTTGAACAAAACGTAAAAAATATTGCCTTCCCTGCCAAGACCGCCGAAGAAGACATCGCTCAGATGGAAGAACGTTTTAGCAGCAACCCCTTTGGCGACGCCTTCACGGACAACACCATCGATGGCCTGGTTAAGAAAGTCTGCGCAGCCATTCCGGAAATCAAAGAAGAAACACTGCTGAATACGATTAATCACTATAATGAAATCTGCCAGAATGGTGAAGACAGCGATTACGGCAAACCGGCCAAATACCTGCACGAGCTGAAGAATCCGCCCTACTACTTCATTTATATTCCCCAGGCCGTTATGGTCACATTTGGCGGCATCCATGTTAACCGCAAGTTCGAATGTGTTGACGCCAACGAGCAGGCCATTCCGGGTCTGTACGCTGTGGGTGTTGATTCCGCCGAACTCTGGCCCAACATTTACACCATCAACGTGCCCGGCGGTACCAACGCCAACAATGTCAATTCAGGCCGCTATGCTGCCATTAATGCCGCCGAATATATCGGTTCCGCCAAAACGGGCGCCATCAAAACCGACGGCGATACGTCTCCCTCTGTGATCGTAAATAGCTGGAAGAATCCCAAAGACCTCAAAGACGGCACCTACCAGGCCACATCCCGCGGTATGTTTGGCAATATCACCGTCAACGTCACCATCAGCGGCGGCAAAATTGCAGAGATTACCCAGACCAACGAACTGGAAACCTCCTACATCGGTGTGGAAGCCATGCAAGATGTGCTGATCCCGGCTGTTATTAACGTGGATACAGTCGCCGGCGCTACTGCGACCTCCAACGGTTTCCGTACCGCTGTTGAATCCTGCCTGGCCGAAGCTGCCAAATAAAGGAAGTTTTTTCACCGGTCAGGAATAAACTTGTTTTTGCGAAACGAGGAAACGCTTTGAGTGATTCGATGCAAACTGTCGGCGGAAAATATTTCGACACGTTTAATACCATCAGTGCCTGGTGTGAGCAGAGCCTGTTGCAACAAGCCATGGACCAATGCGCTTTTTACAACGCTCTTTTGAGCAAAACCGTCGAGGGCAGTGATGTGTGGAGAATCAATCATGCGGGTGGAGAACCGGTTCCCGTTAGCCAACACACTCTGACCATTTTAAAAACAGCGGCAGAAATCAGTGAAGCTTCGCAAGGCGCTTTTAACATTGCAGTAGGACCTGTCATCAATTTGTGGCGATTTACAAGCGGAGAAGCAAAAGTGCCAGACGGAGAAAGCATAAAAACTTTGATCTCCCATGCCGACTGTTCAAAAATCAAACTGCAAGGAGATGCCGTCACGGTGCCTGCCGGGATGGAAATTGACCTGGGCGGAATCGCGAAGGGTTACATTACAGACCGAATTGCAGATTTCCTCAGGGAAAGAGGCGTTTTCCGTGCCATTCTGAACTTCGGAGGCACTGTGGTAACCCTGGGTAGTAAGCCGGACGGAACACCCTGGATCGTAGGCCTACAGCACCCTGCCGGAGAGCATGGCAAAAAATGCTGGGCGGCGGTGCCCTGTTCGGATGAAAGTGTGGTTACAAGCGGCGTCTATGAACGAGGATTTTATGTCAACGGCGTGCGCTACCACCATATCGTCGACCCACGAACAGGGTGGCCGGTGCAGAATGGCGTGGACTGCGTTACAGTCTGTAGCAAAAACTCGCTGCTGGCCGATGGCTTAACCACAGCCTTGTTTGTGTTGGGCCCGGAGCAGGGCTTAAACCTTGCGGAGCGTTTCCACGTCCATGCCGTTTATTTGGAACGGGATGGAAAAATCAGCTATACCACCGGGTTTAACTTTGTAATTCTGGAGAATACCCCTTAAAGTTAAACCCATACATAAAGATCATACATGCAAGGCGATCAACACAGCCCGCATTTCACCATTCGTTTTGCGTGTTGATACTGATAAACGCCAGGGTTGAATTAAAACTTCACCCTGGCGTTTTATCTGAATGGCCGGGGGTTTAAGACCTGCGCTTCCAAAACACCTGATTGTTTATAAACAGGGGTTACTTAATAAAAAAAGGAACACAGAATAATAACAACCAGGCCGCGCTGAACAATATTGGGATGGATCTGATAGCCACATTCGCCCCAAATATTTTATTCCATGAGAGGGCATCGGCTCCGGATATATATGGGAACTTCATATTTATTCCACCATCAACATCCATGTTAAATCTTTCCCTTGCGTATTTATGAATACGCTCCAGTGACGCAATCGCCGAAGCCACACCGCTGTAAGCCGTAAGACATAAAATTATGCCTAAAAAAGCGATGATTGATGGTAAAAAAGCGCCAAATACAACCGACTTGATGTCCAGATTTAATAACCCGGTGTAAGCGATAAATAAAAAACCTTGTGATGTTAAACTCCAACCGATGCGTTCGTTAATTAATTCATCTTCATGCGTAATCTGTTCTCTGATCATTAAATACAGGCTTTTTTGGCGGTCAAATTCAACATCATCAACTTCCAACGGGTCTTTTAATAATTCTTTCATAGAATCCCCCTTATATATTCGTTCATTTGAGAAAATTATCTTTTAATTATACGAATTTTTTAACCTTTAAATCATTCATTAATGATTCCATATTAAAACATTAATCAATCGTCAATTTTCCCACAAAGTTCACTCCTTATAATGAAGCTTGAATTTAACTCATCAATCAATTAATAGGAGAGAATATGTTCGACAATAAACGCAAGTTTATGGCGTTGATCAGTTTTATGATCATCACCACTTCTGTATTATCAGCTTGCAGCAGCCCCGCCGCAACCCCTGCTGCAGCCCCCGCCGCCCCGGCTGCTGAAGCTGCCACCACCGCTCCCACCGCCGAAGCTACCACTACCGCCCCCACCACCGCCGAAGCAGCTCCCGCCGCTGCCGCTGATTTCAGCAAAGTTACATCCGCAGAAGAAGCCGGCGGTATGGATGCATTGGTTGCCGCCGCTCAGGCTGAAAAAGAATTAAACGTCATTACCCTGCCGCGTGATTGGTGTAATTATGGCGAAATGATGGATAATTTCTCTGCCAAATACGGCATCAAAGTTAATTCCCTCAATCCGGATGGCGGTTCAGCCGATGAAATTCAGGCCATCAAGGATAACAAAGACAACAAGGGTCCCCAGGCTCCGGATGTGATCGACGTTGGTCCTGCTTATGGTCCTCTGGCCAAGAGCGAAAATCTGCTGGCTCCCTATAAAGTTACCACCTGGGATACCATTGAAGGTACCAATGACCCCGACGGTTTTTATTATGTCGATTATAGCGGCGTGATGGTTTTTGAAATCAATTCCGATGTGATCAAAGAACTGCCCAAAACCTACAAAGATCTGCTTGATCCCAAATACAAGGGCAAAGTTGCCCTGGCCGGCGATCCTCGCGCTTCAAACCAGGCTGCCCAGACCGTTTATGCGGCTGCCATCGCCAATGGCGGTTCCCTGGATGATATCCAGCCCGGTCTCGATTTCTTCAAAGAGTTAAATACCAAAGGCAATCTGCTTCCTCTTATCGCCGACTCCGGCCCGATCGCCAAGGGCGAAACCCCCATCACCTTCCAGTGGTCATGGAACGCTTATGCCAATAAAGACAACTTCGCCGGCAACCCGAACATCGAAATCGTGTACCCCACCGATGTAAACTGGGGTGGTTATTACTACCAGGCCGTCAGCGCTTATGCTCCGCACCCGGCTGCCGCCCGCCTCTGGCAGGAATACATCTATTCAGACGAAGGTCAATTGACCTGGGTTAAAGGCTACTGCGCCCCCGCCCGCCTGGCCGACCTGACCGAACGCAAAATCATCACCGATGATCTGAAAGCCAAACTGCCCGATCCTGCTCTGCTCACCTCTTCCGTTGTTCCCAGCGGCGACCAGCTCACCGCTGCCCGCGAACTGATCAAAGATCAATGGGACAAGGTTGTAGGTCTGGATATCAAAGCTCAATAATTTTATAGCGGATGGTTCATTCAGGACGTGGTCTGGAGTATTTTTCCAGGCCACGCCCTCTCTCATATATAACTATGACTCAATCTTCTTCCCCTCCTTCCATTAATAAAAATATCAAACGATCCCCTCTTTTTGAGCGGTTCGGCCCCTGGATCGGCTTTCTCCCTTTTTTTGCATTTATCGTTTTTTTTGTAATTGTGCCCTCCACGAACCTTTTTATCGGTGCCTTTCAGGACACTAAGGGAAATTTTACGTTTGAAAACATCCAGGTCATGTTTAACCCGTATGTGCTTAAATCTTATGGCATCAGTTTGCAGGTCAGCTTGATCACGTCGCTGGCAGGGGGAATTTTCGGTTTTTTTATTGCTTATGCCATCACAATTGGCAAAACACCCAAATGGATGCGTAATATATTAATGACTTTTTCCGGTCTGGCAGCCAATTTTGGCGGCGTGCCGCTGGCCTTTGCCTTCATCGCCACCATCGGCCATACCGGTTTTATCACCGCTTTCCTCAGAAATATCTGTTACACCAGCCCCGCCCACCAACAATACTGTCCGTTTGATATTTATGAAGCCGGTTTTAACCTCTACAGTGTATTAGGTTTAACCCTGGCTTATCTTTATTTCCAATTTCCGTTAATGGTATTAACCATCACGCCTGCTCTGGAAGGATTAAAAAAGGAATGGCGTGAAGCGTCGGATAATCTGGGCGCCACCGGCTGGCAGTATTGGTGGTATGTCGGCCTGCCCGTTTTGTGGCCTTCCATTCTGGGCGCCATGATTTTATTGTTCTCCAGCGCTTTTGGCGCCTTTGCCACCGCCCAGGCTTTAACCGGCGGCAGCATTTATCTGGTGACAATTTTGATCGGTCAACAGATTCGAGGGGATGTATTAAACAACCCCAATGAAGGGTACGCTCTGGCACTGGGAATGGTGGTCATTATGAGCGTTTGTATTGTCGGTTATACCATTCTGCAGCGCCAAACAGTGAAATGGCTAAAGTCATGAAAACAAAACGTTATGATTTTTGGGCTCTCTTTTGGGGCACACTGGGTTTATTGTATTTTTTCGTGCCCATGTATGGCACGCTGGATTTTTCGCTGCGCATGCAGCGCGGAATCATCAGCTTGAAGGCTTATGAAGTTGTGCTTTCCGACCCCAAGTTTTTGGATAGTTTTCGTTATTCCGCCATCATGGGGATGATTACCGTTATCGTCAGCACGGCATTGTTTTTACCCACCGTCTACTGGATGTATCTTAAAATGCCAAAACTGCGCCCGGTTATTGAAATCATTACCATTTTGCCTTTTATCATTCCGGTGATCGTTTATGTATTCGGCCTGATTCGCACGTTCAGCCGTCCTCCTTTTCAAATGACGCTGGACCCATTTAAAACCGATATTTTAATTACTGCCGGTTATGTGGTGCTTTCAATGCCTTATATGTATCGCGCCATTGATGTGGGCATGCGTTCGATAGATGTGCGTACACTGACCGAAGCCGCCCAAAGCCTGGGTGCAAACTGGCTTCAGATTTTGTTAAATGTCATTTTGCCCAACATGCGCATTGCCATTTTAAGCGGCGCATTAATCACTTTTGCCCTGGTTATTGGCGAACTTATTCTGGGTGACTTTTTGGTACGCCCCGCCCTGGGACCTTACATGGTATTGGTAGGCCGCGACCGTGCTTATGAACCTGCCGCTCTGGCTATTCTCAGTTACGGTCTGACCTGGATTTGTCTGGGAGCCATCCAGTTTTTCAGTCGCGGTGTTTCCAACCGGCAAATCACCGGTCGTTAGAAACGAGGTTATTACTTATGGCTTTTCTTGAACTTACTCATGTCAACAAATCTTTTGACAATACGGTTGCCGTGCACGATTTTAACCTGGGCCCCAGCGGCTGCGGCAAAACCACCACCCTGCGAATGGTGGGTGGTTTTGAAATGCCCACTGCCGGCGCTATCACGATTGCCGGGCAGGATATGACCTACGTGCCCCCCAATAAACGTAAAGTAGGCATGGTTTTTCAATCTTACGCTTTATTCCCCAACATGACGGTGGCCGATAATATTGGCTATGGTTTAAAAATCGCCTGGAAACCCAAAAACGAGATTAAAACACGCGTTGAGGAAATGCTGGCTTTAATTCATCTTGAAAGTTACGGCTCGCGTTATCCCGGCCAGTTATCGGGTGGGCAGCAGCAGCGTGTGGCTCTGGCGCGCGCTCTGGCAATGAATCCCCAGGTGCTGTTGCTTGACGAGCCGCTTTCAGCGTTGGACGCCAAAATCCGCGTTGAACTGCGCCAGGAAATCCGGCGCATTCAGCAAAAAATGGGCATTACCACCATTTATGTCACCCACGACCAGGAAGAAGCGCTTTCCCTCTCAGACCGGGTGGTTGTGATGAGCCACGGCAAAATTGAACAGGTAGGCAAACCTTTTGAAATCTACAACTATCCGGCCACCGAATTTGTAGCCTCTTTTGTCGGTCAATTAAATCTGATTCCTGTCAAAATTGTAGATCCCAATCAACGTCTGGTGAGCTTCGACGGGCAATTGGTGCGCGCCGGCGGCCGCAGCAACCAGCCATTACCGGCTGAAGCGCCGCGCCTGGCCATTCGCCCCGAAGAAATTAATCCCGGTCATCAAGACGGTCATAATAATTTACGCGGCAAAGTGGAAAGTGTTTCTTACCTCGGTTCCATCATCCGCGTTAAAGTCGATATGAGCGGGCTGACCTGCACTATGGATATGTTTAACGAACATAAACAGATCATTCCCCATGTTGGCGATAATTATGATATTCATTTCCCCGAAGATGCCTGTTGGCTGGTTTAAGGAGTTTTAATGAACACCCCTGTTTTAAATTCATGGAAAGATAAAGCGCTTTTTACCCCCGGGCCATTAACCACCAGCCGAACGGTTAAACAGGCCATGTTAACAGACCTTGGCTCACGCGACAGCATGTTTATCAACCTGATCAAAGATGTGCGTCAGCGTTTGGTTAAACTGGCCGGCGTGGAAGAAGAACAATATACCGCCATTCTGGTGCAGGGCAGCGGTACCTACGGGCTTGAATCAGTAGTATCTTCTGCATTACCACCCCAGGGCTGTCTGCTGGTATTAATTAACGGCCATTACGGTGAACGAATGGCGGCTCTCTCACAAAAATACGGCATTAAAACCATCTCCATGACTTTTTCGGAAGATGAACCGATCGACCCGCAAAAAGTTGATTTATTGCTCGCAGAAGAACCCTCCATCACGCATGTCAGCGTGGTGCATTGTGAGACCACAACCGGTATCATTAACCCGATTGCCGAACTTGGCGACGTTGTACGCCGCCATCATATAACCTATATCGTGGATGCCATGAGCAGTTTTGGGGCTTATCCGCTTAATATGGCCCAATGTGGCATTGATTATTTAATCACTTCCTCCAATAAGTGTATTGAAGGTGTGCCCGGTTTTTCAATTGTGTTGGCTCGCAAAGAAACGTTAATAAACAGCCGTGATAATGCACGCACCGTGGTGCTTGATTTATATGATCAATGGCAGGGGTTGGAGAAAAACGGCCAATTTCGTTTTACCCCACCCACCCACGCCATTATTGCGTTTTACCAGGCCCTGCTTGAGTTGGAACAGGAAGGCGGGGTCGAAGCGCGCGCCGAACGATATCGTCAAAATCACGCCGTCACCCTCGCGGCAATGAGCCATATGGGTTTTAAGGCTTATTTGCGCCCCGAATATCAGGGGTATAGTATTACGTCTTTTTATTATCCCGAACACCCCAATTTTAATTTCCAGAGCTTTTATGAAAGATTAAGCCAAAAGGGGTTCGTAATTTACCCCGGAAAACTGACCCATTCCGATTGTTTTCGCATCGGTCATATTGGGCGAATTGAACTTTCAGATGTTAATGGATTGATGTCAGCCATTCAGCAGACTCTGGATGAAATGCAAATTAACCTGCCGCCATGCATTTCGGACTAACCAACAGAACATCTTATTTCTTTTGAGGTGATGTAAATATGGATTTTGTCTTTCGTCGTTCTTATCGCGGGCCCATTCAAGGGCTCATTCTGGACTGGGCCGGTACTACCGTTGATTTTGGTTCATTCGCTCCAACGGCCGTGTTTTTAAAGTTGTTCGCCAGCCGCGGCGTATCCATTCAAATTGATCACGCCCGCCGCCCAATGGGTTTAATGAAAAAAGATCATTTACGCGCCATCCTTTCAATTCCCGAAGTGGCGCAAAGCTGGCAAGATCAATATGGGCGCCCGGCCGGTGAAAATGACGTGGAGGATTTGTTCAGCGAATTTGTACCCATGCAGATTGCCTGTTTGTCAGAATATGCCGGGGTTATTCGCGGTGTTCCCGAACAAATTGCAGCTTTACGCAAAATGGGGATAAAAATTGGCTCCACCACCGGTTATACGCGCCGGATGATGGAAGTGTTGGTGCCGGCTGCTCGCCAGAATGGTTATGAGCCCGATGTGTGGGTCAGCGCCGACGATACACCGGCCGGCCGGCCTTACCCCTGGATGTGTTATCAGAACGCCATTCAAATGCAAATTTACCCGATGGAGTCCATCATTAAAGTCGGTGATACGCTGGCCGACATTGAAGAAGGCCTAAACGCCGGAATGTGGACGGTGGGGCTCTCTTTATCCGGAAACTTGCTGGGATTAACCGAAAATGAATTTGAGCAGTTACCATCGTCTGAGATTGAACAACAGCGTAAAAAGATTAGCGGCATCCTGTATCAGGCAGGGGCGCATTATGTCATTGACGGTCTTTGGGATCTGGCCACCATTCTGGGTGATATCCAAAATAAACTGATGCACGGCGAGAGACCTTAACCCTCCCGGGTTTACCTCGCAAGCGAAAAAACAGGCTCGACCAACCTACTGTTTAAAAAACGCAAGGTATATACAGGCAAAATAAAAAGGACTGCCCTTTTACATTGAGGGCAGCCCTTTGTTATTTTTTCGTTGTTTAATAAATAATATAAGTGGTTGGCGTAGGCGTCACCAGTGGATAAACAATAATCAGGGTTAACTGGATTAAGGGTTTGGGGGTAGCCGTTGGCGGTACGGGCGTGGGCGTGGGCGGCAGGGGGCAAATGCCGGGTTCGCTGCCGGTGGCGCTGAAACCGACCGCCCAACGACAGCTATTATCCACTTCAGCCAGGTCTTTCAACGGATACTGGCTGACACCGGGCAATGGCGAACCGGCCTGATTATGATTGAAGTGATCGTTATAGTCCAACCAATCGGGGTGCATGCCGCCGGTTTGAGCCCAGGCGCCCCACATAAATTGTTGTGCGTTTTTAATCAGGACCGGTTTAAAGGCAAACCAGACCTCGTTGGGTTTATCTGCCGAGACACGCGCCCAGGCCAGATCGGGGTCATTACCCTGCCCCTGGTCAAAAAGCAGTTGGTCATAACCGTTGCCGCGCTGCGGCGGGTCAGAACGCACGGGCGTGTTGCCGCCCACATCATAATTTGAATCAAACCAGACCTGCACCCCATCGGTACTCCAGTCGTTCACGGCCGGTTTGTTGACCAGGATCAAATAATCTCCGCGCCCGTCACGATTAATATCCAGTTCCAGCGCATAAGTTGCGTCCAACTGCCCGTTGTCGGGGCTGACGCTTTTAAGCGTCACGCTGCCATAAACCCACGGGTTTCCGTTTAACATGGATGATTTTACAATATCAATCTGCGGGAAATATTTATCCTGTGCGCCGGCATTAAAGGGGCGTTCATAAAGGTTGTTATCAAAATATTCGCCTCCCTGGGGGCGATTTTGCGAAGCCGTCACCGAAGAATCACTATCCCACATATAGGGTCCGCCCGACACAAAACTACCGGGACGATTAACGTGAGTCACGGTTGGCGTGGCTGTGGGCGGCTCGGTTGTGGCGCTGGGTTCCTGCGTGGGCGTAGCCTGTTCGATGGTCGGTGAAACGTCCAGGGTAGCCTGCGGGGTAACCGTGACCACCTGGGTCACCACCACCGTAACGACCCCGCGGTTGCCGATCGGCGCACTACACGCCAGCGCGGTTATAACCAGCACCAGTATTACTGATAATAACGACAGGATTTTTTTGTGGAATGGATTGATCATAATTAAATCCTCTTTATTTATTTCCAACCCGGTTTGTCTAAAAATCAATTAATTAGATATTTATAGTCATATATAAATCCAGTATAGTCGCGTCAAAATGGGTTTACAAGGTTATATTTCGCTAATGGATACATTCCCCTGCAAAGACCAACAATCATCAGAAGAATAACCCTGAGAATCACCCGGCCATAAAGTTTTTAAAGCCGGTTAAAACCTTATCGCAGCCAAGAAATAAGCTAAAATAAAAGGGAAATATAAAAAATATTCCGGCAGATAGATTTTTATCTGCTCACAATCAGGATGGAAAAGTTATGACCTCTTACCGCATTCTTAAACATCCTATTTTGCCCATTCCAACCAGACGGGAAATAAAAATTTACTGGCAAGACCGGGAACTCAGCGCCTATGAAGGTGAAACCATTTCGGCCGCTCTTTTTGCTGCCGGCATCAGGGTGTTTGGTGAACATGCTCACGATCATTCTCCGCAGGGAATTTTCTGCGCCAACGGGCAGTGTTCACAATGTATGTTGATTGCCAACGGCAAACCGGTTAAAGCCTGTATGGAACTGGTCAGTCCCGACCTGCGCCTTGCTCCATTACAAGGATTGCCCGATTTACCCCCGGTGGCTGCCGGGCCGTTATTGTACGAGCGGAAGGAAATTGAAGTGCCGGTATTAATTCTGGGCGGTGGCCCGGCCGGTTTATCGGCCGCCATTGAGTTGGGCAAACAGGGAATCAAAGCCTTGCTGGTGGATGATAAACACCGCCTGGGCGGTAAGCTGGTGCTGCAAACCCACCGCTTTTTTGGTTCATCCAGTGCGGTGTATGCCGGAACGCGCGGTATTGATATTGCCACACGCCTGGAAGAAGAACTGCGCCAGTACGATTCAATCGATATCTGGACATACAGCACAGCCCTGGCCGTGTTCAGCGATAAAAAAGTGGGCATTTTACGTGAAGGCAGCCAGTATGCACTGGTAAAACCGCAAATTTTACTGGTAACCTGCGGCGCGCGCGAAAAATTTCTGGCTTTTAAGGGCAACACCCTGCCGGGTGTATATGGCGCCGGAGCTTTTCAAACCCTGGTCAATCGCGACCTGGTACGCCCCGCTGAAAAACTGTTTATCATCGGCGGCGGTAATGTGGGGTTAATTGCCGCTTACCACGCTTTGCAAGCCGGCATTGGCGTGGTGGGCCTGGCCGAAGCCCTGCCCGAGTGCGGTGGTTACAAGGTGCATAAAGATAAACTGGTACGCATGGGTGTGCCTATTTACACCTCGCATACCATCCTGAGCGCCAATGGGGATGACAAGGTTGAATCCGTCACCATTGCCCGTGTGAACGAAAAATTTAAACCCATTCCCGGCAGCGAAGCCTCGTTTGAATGCGACAGTGTTTTAATTGCCGTCGGGCTCGACCCGGTTAACGAGTTTTACCGCAAGGCTGTTGATTTTGGCATGCAGGCTTATGTAGGCGGTGATGCCGAAGAAATTGCCGAAGCCTCGGCCGCCATTTTCTCCGGCAAAATTCGTGGGGCAGAAATTGTCAGGGCTCTGGGCGGCGAAATGGAAGAAATTCCCCAGGCATGGTATACCACCAGCCAGATTTTAAAGTCCCGCCCCGGCAAGACCGTTTGCAAAGAAGTGATTCCTCAACTGCCCAGCGGGGTTACTCCCGTCATTCACTGCACTCAGGAAATTCCCTGCAACCCCTGTTCGGCGCTTTGCCCCAACGGTCTGATTTTTGTAGACAGCGATGATATTCGCTCCATTCCCACCTACACCGGTGACAGTGAAGCATGCCAGGTGTGTAAACGTTGTGTGGCAGGCTGCCCTGGCCTGGCGATCACCCTGGTGGATTTCCGCAAGAACGCCCGCACACCGGTGGTTGCCATTCCATATGAATTTACGCGCGAGCAGATTCAACGCGGCGACGAAGTTTTGGTCCTGGATACCGAAGGTACGCCTTTGGGCAGCGCCGAGGTCATTTCGGTGCACGGGGTGGCGCGCTGTGATAACACCCTGGTGGTGGAAGTGCGCGCGCCGCTGGAATATGCCACGCGCATTGCCGGCATTCGCGTGCAAAACAATGAAATCACCCAGCCGTTGGATCATTACGTTGAACACATTAAAGATGATATGATCGTCTGCCGCTGCGAGCGTGTGACGGCCGGGGAAATTCGCGGCCTGATCCAAAAAGGCTACCGTGATATTAACGAAATTAAAATTGTCACCCGCGCCGGTATGGGCGCCTGCGGTTCAAAGACGTGCAGCGCCATTATTCACCGTTTATTCATTGAAGAGGGTATTAATTCCAATGAAATTGTCGAAGGCACCAAACGCCCGCTCTTTATGGAAGTGCCCCTGGGCATTTTTGCCGGGGAAGACCAACCAGGAGGAAAGCCGGTATGACACAAAATATTCCGCATTATGATGTGATCATCATCGGTTCCGGTTCTGTGGGCACACCGGCTGCCTTTTATTGCGCCAAAGCCGGTTTAAAAGTGCTGGTGTTGGATAAAGACGCCAGTGTGGGGCAGGAATCAAACAAAAAAGCCATCGGCGGCATTCGCGCCACCCATTCAGACCCGGCTAAAATCCGTCTCAGCCTGCGCAGTATTGAAATTTTTTCCACCTGGAAGGAACAATACGGCGATGACATCGAATGGGATCAGGGCGGATATTGTTTTGTGGCTTACCGCCCCGAAGAGGAAAACAGCCTGAAATCGCTGCTGCAAAAACAAAAAGGATTTGGTTTAAACATCGATTGGCTGGAACATAAAGAATTGTTGGAACGCGTACCGGACTTAAAAGCTGACGGTTTGATTGGCGGAACGTTCTCGCCCGAAGACGGCAGCGCCTCACCGCTGTTATCGGCGCATGCCTTCTACGACCATGCCCTGCAGGAAGGGGTTGTATATCGTTTTAATGAACCGGTAACTGAAATCATCCTTAAAAGCGGTAAAGCGGTGGGCGTTAAAACGCCGCAGGCTGTTTATGGCGCCGATGTGGTGATTAACGCAGCCGGCGCCTGGGCTAACCAGGTGGGCAAACTGGCCGGGCTGGATATTCCCGTAAAACCCGACGCGCACGAAGCAGCCATTACCGAACCGGTGGCGCGTTTTCTGGGGCCGATGATTGTGGATATTCGCCCCGCCGAAGGATCATCCAACTATTATTTTTACCAGCATATCACCGGGCAAATCATTTTTTGTATCACGCCCTCACCCAATATCTGGGGGTACGATACCAATGAGACCAGCCAGTTTTTGCCGATGGTGGCGCGACGTATGGTTGAAATCATGCCGCGCTTAAAAAATATCCGCGTGCGGCGCACCTGGCGCGGACTTTACCCCATGACGCCCGATGCCATGCCCATTGTAGGTTGGGCGCGTGAGGCCGAAGGACTGTTTTTATTAACCGGCATGTGCGGCCAGGGTTTTATGCTCGGTCCCGGCCTGGGCGAGTTGACCCAACGGGTGGTAAGCCGGCAGGATACACTTGAAGACCGGGAAATATTAACTTATCTGGACCCCTATCGTTCCTTTAAGGGCAAAGAGGAAACATTGCAGTAAGCCTGCTCTTCTGGAATTCCTTATTAACCGCCAGATCTCCAAATGAACAATAAACCCCTTCTCAGCACTGGGAAGGGGTTTTGAATTTTTATCAGGCAAAAAGGTTAATATTCTTAAGCCTTCTTAAATGTTTCAACCTGGTTTACCAGTTCGCCCAGTTCTTCAGTATTCACCAGTTCGGCCTGTCCCTGGTCGCAGTATATGGCCACCTGCGGGTCAATGGGCAGGCAAACCGAAAGCGGCGCGCCGGCCAGGCGGGCAATATCTTCGGCGTGACTGGGACCAAAAATATAATGCAGGTTGCCGGTGTCGGGGCAGCGGAAATAACTCATGTTTTCGACCACGCCAATGATGGCGATTTTTAAACCAAGCAGCATATTCACGGCTTTACGTACCACCATTGAGGCCAGGTCCTGCGGGGTGCTGACCAGAATTACGCCATTGAGCGGCAGGTTTTGAACAACCGTGATGGCTGCATCCGAGGTGCCGGGCGGCATATCCACCAGCAGATAATCCAGTTTGCCCCACAGGGTTTCACCCCAAAACTGGCGAATAGCGCTGGTGATCATGGGGCCGCGCCAGATGACCGGTGCATCGTCTTCTTTCACCAAAAGGTTAATCGACATGACCTTGATGCCAAGGTCAGTTTGCGCGGGCAACATACCCTGCACGGCGGAACGCAACCCACCGGCGGCCAGGCCAAATAGTTTGGGAATGCTCGGCCCGGTAATATCGGCATCCAACACACCCACATGGTAACCCTTGCGTGCCAAAGCCACTGCCAGGCGCGCCGTCACCGATGATTTACCCACACCGCCTTTGCCACTCATAATGGCAATGACCTGCTTGATTTCATTAAAATCATTTAATTTGGGTAAATTGGGCTGTGCGCCGCCTAAAACCCGGGCACGTTCCTGGTCGGTCATGGCGCCAAAGGTAATATCCACTCGTTTAACTTCGGGTAAAGCCGTTAAGGCCGCCCGGGCGTCGCTGGCAATCCGTTCACGCATGGGGCAGGTCGGCACGGTTAATGCCAGGGTCATGGAAACCAGACCGTCCTTAAATTTCAGGTCGCGTACCATGGTAAGTTCAACAATATTCCTGCCCAG
>JAJTBH010000372.1 GCA_021287005.1 Anaerolineae bacterium | reverse complement strand
TTTGAACTTTTTCGTTCGCTTAAACCAGACGGCCGGCAGCCTGTGGGACCCGGGTGCCGTAAAAATAAAAATAAAAGAAGCGAACAAAATAATTGGATAACATATTTAGTTGATTGTACAACAAAAAAAAGTGTTGTCAAGCGTCAAATTGTTAATTTTGGAAGAACAATGGATTAAATTTTTAAATATAGGCCCTTTTTTGGTTAAGCTTTTCTTAACTGTTATAAATTTAAAATGAATTCCTGTACAAAAAAGAATTTCGGTGATAAAAACTATGCCTGTCTATATCACCGCAAACATTTTTCACAAGGCATTTTTTACCAATTTTATAAGCCGGTTCTTTTTATAACCTTATCGCAGCACTTTTATATCATGGCATCACCTGATGATGTGTGCCGGGAAAGGTTGTAACCTTCACATTGAATAAGGAGTGGGTTATGAAAATCAATTTGCGCTTTAAGAAGTTAAATCTGTCCATTAAGAAAAACAGTATTCGTTTTAAGTTATTGTCTTCTTATCTGGTATTGATTTTTCTGGTGTCGATTGGAGGTGCTTTTGCTCTGGTGCAGTTAAATAGCATCTACACTGTATCGGAAGAAGTTAATAATAATACTGTGCCCAGTATTTATTTAATGGGGCAGTTGCAACTTAAGGTAAATTATTACCTGCGCCTGGAAATGCAACACATTGATGCCTCGGATAATCAAACACGCACTGATATTGCCGATCAGTTAAACACCACCGGTAATGAAATCAGGGCATTAATTACCAAATACAAATCCGAAATGATTTCGGATAAAACCGATGAAAAAAACATTAATGTTATTGAAGCGCGCTGGCGCACCTATGAAGCCTACAGTTCCCCCATTCTGGCATTAAGTAATGATGAAAATGACACTGAAGCCATGAAGTTGTTAAACGGTGACTCAACCAAGGAACTTGCAATCCTTGAAACGGCTTTAAACGATGCTTCGCAGTATAACCAGACTCTGGCAGCCAACATGACCAGCACCTCTGAAAATACGTATCACCTGGCGCTCTGGCTGACCATTGCCATTTTTACCGTAGCCTTTACGATCGCCCTGGTCTGGGGCTGGATCATTTCGGGTACTTTTGCAAAGGCGGCGCGTTTGTTAACCCGGGCAGCCTGGGAGATTGCCGAAACCGATATTCCCGCCCTGTCGCATGTCACTGACGCCATTGCCGGCGGCGATTTAACCAGCTCCGCGCAGATTAATACCGACAAGGTAAAACATAAATCTTCTGATGAACTGGGTGAACTGGCCGATGCCTTTAATATCATGATCGACCGTTTGCAGGGCATGGGCCGCTCATTTGAAACGATGTGTCATAACCTGGGCAGTTTAATCGGCGATGTGAGCGCCAATGCCGATGAACTTAATAACGCCTCAACGCAACTGGCAGTAGCTGCCGGGCAGGCGCGCCAGGCCACCGTACAAATTTCCGCCACCATTCAGGATGTGGCACGCGGCATTAACCAGCAAACAGAATCCATCACCAAAACAGCCGTTTCGGTTGAGCAGATGAGCCGCGCCATTAACGGCGTTTCAAAAGGCGCGCAGGAACAATCGGTGGCTATTACCCGGGTTTCCGAAATTACCGGCCGGATTAATCAAAAGATTGATCAGGTTGCCGGCAATGCCCGCGCCGTGACCGATCGCTCGGCAGAAGCTGCCAATGCGGCCGCCAACGGCAGCAAAACGGTGGAGACCACCCTGAACGGTATGTCCACCATTCGCACCAAAGTGGGTATTTCAGCCGAAAAAGTGCAGGATATGGGCCGCCGTTCCGGCCAGATCGGCGCGATTGTTGAAACCATTGAAGACATTGCCAGCCAGACCAACATGCTGGCGTTAAATGCCGCCATCGAGGCCGCCCGTGCCGGTGAACATGGCAAGGGTTTTGCCGTGGTGGCCGATGAAGTGCGCAAACTGGCCGAACGTTCCAGCACAGCCACCAAAGAAATCGGCAAACTGGTTAAGGATATTCAAAATACGGTCAATGAAGCCGTGCAGGCTATGGAAGAAGGCGCGCGTGAAGTGGAACAGGGTTTTGCCAGCGCCAATGAAGCCGGGCAGGCCCTTTCGAGCATTCTTGAAACGGTGGATGCGGTTTATAAACAGGCGCAGCAGGCAGCCCAGGCTACCGATGTGGTCAGGAATGAATCAAACGAACTGGTTGGTTCCATCGATACGGTTTCTTCGGTGGTTGAAGAAAACACAGCCGCTACCGAGCAGATGTCGGCCAATTCTAGCGAGGTGACACAATCGGTTGAGGCAATTGCCAGCGTGAGCGAAGAAAACAGCGCCGCGGTGGAAGAAGTGAGCGCCAGCACCGAAGAAATGAACGCCCAGGTGGAAGAAGTGACACGTTCGGCACAGACCCTGGCCGATATGGCGGTTAACCTGCGCCAGTTGGTATCCAGGTTTAGAATTTGATTTTAGATTAAAACACCTGAAACGCCGCCGCATTGCCCGGCGGCGTTTATTTTTAAGCATTTTTAGCGGGAAAGTTCGGTCAAAAAAGGCGATTTAAGGGATAAAACCTTCAAAAGTTAGATAAAAAATTTTAAAGAACCAAATTTCCGTTGACAATTTAAAATGAGCTTGCTATAATCTTTACAGTTTCTCAGTAGTGAACATATGTTCACGCGGTAATAGACCCAAGTCCCTGAATTTATATTTTTATAGTTGAATGGAGTAGCCAGTAATGAGCCAAAAAATGGTCATGGTTGATGCGAATGAAGCAACAGCCCACGTAGCTTACAGAACAAACGAAGTGATTGCTATTTATCCAATCACTCCATCCACCTCAATGGGTGAACTTTCAGATGCCTGGTCGGTAAGCGGCGTTCCCAATGTGTGGGGCACCGTTCCGCTGGTGGCTGAAATGCAGGCTGAAGGGGGCGCAGCCGGAGCAGTGCATGGTGCTTTACAGACCGGATCTTTAACCACCACATTTACAGCATCGCAGGGTCTGTTGTTAATGATCCCCAATATGTTTAAAATCGCCGGTGAACTGACCCCCACGGTTTTTCATGTCTCGGCGCGGGCATTATCCTACCAGGCTATTTCAATCTATGGTGACCATTCCGATGTGATGGCGACGCGCGGCACGGGTTTTGCTCTGCTGGCATCCAGCTCGGTGCAGGAAGCCCACGATATGGCTTTAATTTCCCAGGCAGCCACCCTTGAATCACGGGTGCCTTTCCTGCATTTCTTTGACGGTTTCCGCACTTCCCACGAAATTAATAAAATTGCAGTCATTCCCGATGATGTCATGCGTGACATGCTCGATGAAAAATTTATTTTTGCCCACCGCAGCCGCGGCCTGTCACCTGAAAACCCGTTTATTCGCGGCAGTTTGCAGAACCAGGATGTTTATTTCCAGGCGCGTGAAACGGTTAACCCCTATTACAAAGCCTGCCCCGAGATTGTGCAAAAGGCGATGGATCGTTTTGCCAAATTAACCGGCCGCAGCTACCGCCTGTTTGATTATGTGGGCGCTCCGGATGCGGAACGCGTCATCATTCTGATGGGGTCCGGGGCTGAAACAGCCGAAGAAAGCATTCGTTACCTGGTCGAGCGCGGTGAAAAGGTTGGTATGGTCAAAGTACATCTTTACCGGCCCTTCTCTGCCGCCCACCTGTTAAGCGTTTTGCCGGCCTCGGTGAAACGTTTATCCGTTCTGGACCGCACCAAAGAAGCCGGTTCAGCGGGCGAACCGCTTTATCTGGATGTCTGCGCCGCCGTTCTGGAAGGCGCAAAAACCGGCTCGGCTCGTTTTACCCAACAGCCGC
>JAJTBH010000371.1 GCA_021287005.1 Anaerolineae bacterium | reverse complement strand
AAACATAGGACTCCGAAACACATTAACAGGGGGAAAATGGCAAAAATCAAAAAACGGAAAAAGTTTTCGCCCAGACCCAGCGCAAGGGGAATATCTTTCCAAAATACCTGCATTTGATAAGGAGCCGGCAAACGGGTCATAAACGGGAGGTTAAACGCCATCACCGCAATAAACAGCCAGATGCAGCTTTGTAGATAGTTAAATAATTTGTGTAAAGATGACATTTTTGCTCGCTTAATCATTTATTTGTTTCAACGAAACCAGTTCCAGGCCCAGGTCGCGAATTTTATCCAAAAGACCAAACAATGCCGATTGATCACGGATGAGACCCGTCAACAGTGTGTTGCCGGCTGAAGAATAATCCATTTGCAGTCCTTCAAAACTAGGTGCGCGATAAGCCGGCAGCCAACCGCGCACCTCTATTTGATAGACCGTTTTTTCCTCACAAGGCATAAACGCCGCCTTACTGTAATTTATGATAAAACCGGCAGTAATTGATTGGCCCAGGCTTGAATGGCATCCCAATTACGATAATCGCCCGCTTTAGCGCCCACAATAAAACGCACAAAAAAGCTTGAGAAAATATCCAGGCGAGATAAGTCGAGGCTGCCGCCAAAAAAGGCGATTCGTGAAGGTTTCACCGCCAGACCGTCTGCCAGAATCGGTTCGAGATAATGGCTTACCGTGGTGAAATTTTCTTTAAACCCGAGTTTTTGCGGATTTTTCGGTTCCTTGATCAAATGGGGATCGTAAAACAGGGTGGCGCCGGGTTGGGGCGCGCCATCCTGCGTGAGGCTCAAGGCGGTCACAAAACAGGAAAGCTGTTTGCCCTGTAAAGCCGCCTGGTGCCGGCGCAAAAATTCGAGCGCCTGTGGATGCCAGCCCATAATCATGGGCGCGCCCAATATAACGGCATCATATCCCGAAAGGCTTTGAACATCCGCCGCCGTTTTTACATCCACTGCTGCGCCGCTGCGCGAAAGCTCTTTGCCGATAAAAGCGGCCACCTCGGCGGTTGAGCCGGATTTGGTGATATAAACAACTAAAACTTTTTTCATGGTTGATCTCCTTCAATTTTTATTGATGAAGACAGTATAAAACCTGAAAAAAGCGGCGTCGTCCACCCAAGGGTGGATTGAAAGGGTGTATTAAGGGGTGTATTAAAAATGGAAACTTAAAGCAGGCCCAATTCCCTGGCGCGGGCAATGGCCTGGGTGCGGCTGCTGGCGCCCAGCTTGTCGAGAATGTGGTTAACATGCCGTTTGGTGGTGCTCAAAGCAATAAAAAGCCGTTCGGAAATGGAAGCGTTGGATTCCCCGGCGGCGATCAGGCGCAGCACCTCCATTTCGCGTTCCGAGAGGGCTTCAAATACCCCCGGAACTGCGGTCGGCGCAGCCGGAGATGTATTATTTTCTACCGGATAAGCGGCCAGCAGGTCTTTAACATACACTTCCAGAACGGGTTCTTTTGTTAATCGTCCTTGAAGGGTAATTAACAAAAATTGTACGCTGCGGCCTGCGTCTACAAAAAGGCGAATAAATCCTTCGGGCTGCACCAGCGTTAACAGGGTGTGCAGGTGCTGCAAGGCTGTTTCTTTTTGTCCGTTGGTTTCATCAATCAGGGTCTGAAAAAGCAGAATCTCCGCATAAATACCCGGCATTTGTTTTACCCCGCTCATGTTATACAGCGTGTTTACCAATCTTTGTGCCGCATCCGTTTGGTTTTGCACCAGGCAAACGGCCACTGCCGCCAGCCAAATTTCGCGGTCGGCAATGCCCGGCAGTGGTTTTTTTGAAAAATCGGCTTCCTGCAGCCAGTGCGCGGCCAATTCGAGACCCGGTTGGCCCTGTTTTAACCAGATCTGAACCCGGCAGGCCTGTACAGCCGCCGGTGCATCGGGGGTAAAGTCGTGATGTTCTGCCAGGTTGGAGGCTTTATGCAGCGTTTCCAGTGCTTCTTCCAGCCGCCCCGTGCCGGTTAAAACACGTACCAACGCCATGTAATTCCAGAAGAGGGCCTCCATATGGCCCCACTGGCGGGTTAATTCAATGCCCTGGCGGGCATAACTTTCGGCGCGCTGCGCATCGTTCCAGCGGTAACACAATAAACTCCAGCCCGAACAAACCCGCCCGTATAAATGGGTGGGTTTTCCGGAGGGCGTGAGCGTCATTTGCTGCGCCTGCGACAGGGTCGCCTGGGCCTGGTGCAGTTGACCTAAAACCAGTTGCAGCCCGGCCAGTCCGCAGGCCGCCGGCACAGCCAGATGAACGTTTGATGAAACCCGCGCCATATGACTGGCGCGTTTCATCTCCGAAGCTGCGCCCTGCAAATCATTTCCGCGCAGTTTCACAATACCCAGCACAAAATATCCCACGCATAATATACGCTCTTCTTCGGGCGGCAAATGTGCCAGAGCTTGATTTACCTCCATTTGGGTCTGCTGCGGGTCGCCGTGCATGGCAGCCAGATAGGCGCGGATGATGGCAAAATGGCCCAGCAGGGTCTGGTACTGGGGCGCTGTATCCGACAGCGCAGCTTGAGCCTGTACCAGGTTTTCAGCAGCCTTATCCAGAAGACCCGATAATAAATTGATCCAGGCGGCGTAAATATTTAACCAGACATGCGTTTGAAATGTTTCGGGCGGCAGCAGGTTTAACCAGCTTTTCATCTGGTTTAACTCACCCTGCATCAAGCGTTGCATGGCGTTTTCTTCAATCAGTTGAACCGCCCGATCCAGTTCAGCGGCGGCCAGTGCATGCGTAATGGCTTCGCTAAGATAACCGTTTTCGGCAAACCAACGACTGGCGCGGCTGTGCAAAGCCTGAGCCCGCCCAGGCGAAAAATGTTCCAGTTGAGCGCGCAGCAGGTCGGCAAAAAGATGATGATATCGAAACCAGACCTGTTTTTCGTCCAGAGGCACGATAAACAGGTTGCCATGCAGCAGGCTGAGCAAACGCGATTGGCTGTCGCCGGAGCCGGTTAAATAATCACACAGGGGGGCGTTTAAACGCTCGAGAATGCAGGTCTGCAATAAAAATTCGCGCTGCTCCGCCGGTTGGTGCGCCAGCACCTCTTCGGTCAGATAATCGAGAATGTATGTATGACTGCCGGAGAAATCACGAATGAACTCCGACGCATCCTCGCGCCCGCGCATGGATAACACTGCCAGTTGTAAACCGGCAATCCAACCTTCGGTACGCAGCGCCAGGCGTTCGAGGTCCTGTGAGTTGAGGTTTAACGCCTGGCGTTCATTAACCAATTGAGCGGTTTCGTCCAGCGCGAACTTCAACTCGGCGGCGTGCAGCTCAAGCAGTTGGCCGCGGGCGCGCAGCCGTCCCAATGGCAGGGGCGGGTCGCTGCGCGATAAAATTAACAGACGCATTTGAGGCGGCAGGTGATCCAACAAAAACTGAATGTTTTGATGCACGGCCTCGTTTTTAATCAGATGGTAGTCATCCAGAACGAAGACAAGGGATTCGTTCTGGATGCTGAGTTGATTGATCAGGTGAGTTAACACGGTTTCAGACGCCGGCGGCTGCGCCGATTGTAAAGCCAGGATTTCTGCGATACCCAGGTCCGGATAGAGCTTTTGAATGGCAAAAAAGAGGTAAACCAGAAAACGCTGTAAATCGTTATCGGCTTCATCCAGCGAAAGCCAGGTATATTTAAGCGTCGGGTTGGGGCGGCTCAGGTTTAACCATTCGGCTGCCAGGCTGGTTTTGCCGTAACCGGGCGGGGCCGAAACCAACAGCAGTTTTTTACCCGGCAGCAGCAGATCATCCATGCCGCGCAGCAGGCGCGTGCGGCTGACCCAGTCCATTGGCAGGGTGGGGCTGAAACATTTGGTCGCCAGCAGGGGAATTGTCATCTATAATTAA
>JAJTBH010000370.1 GCA_021287005.1 Anaerolineae bacterium | reverse complement strand
CTTATTTATTGTGTTGTGCTTTTCGTTTAAAACTACCCTTATTGTGTTTGGATAAACGGATGATACAAATAGCCAAAGAAATTGGCGTTGTGACGATTGAGGTGTGAAATGACAAAATCGTTTACCTATACTGAAACGAGACAAAATTTATCTGCTGTTCTTGCCCAGGCAGAAAAAGATGGTGAAGTGCTGATTACTCAAAGGAGCGGTAAAAAATTTGTTTTAAAGTTGATCAAGAGTAACAAATCTCCGTTGGATGTTCCCGGCATTGATGCTGGTTTAAACCGGGAGGAGATATTGGACTTCATCAAGGATGGGCGTGAAAAAGATGTTAACGAACGACGGTTAACTTATAAAGAATAAAACAAAAAACGCTCATTTTGGTGAGCGTTTTTTACTGATTATTTTAATAATATACCGGTAAATAATCGATTTACAAATGGTTTACTATCAACGGGGCGATTTTGTTTATGGTTCGTAAAATGAAACCGGCCCATCCAGGCAGGTTAACCAACCGGGACGGTGGTGCGCCGTATGGGTCACACTTGCCGGCGCCTCGCCGGACAGAATCAATTCGCATGAGCCGCACAAACCGATGCCGCAGCGCATATGGGCTTCCCACGAGAATTGGGCGGGAATGCCGTTAGCCGCGGCCAGAATTTCAAGGGCCTGCAACATCTTAACCGGCCCGCAGGCGTAAAGACAGTCCGGATGTTGGGCGGTGATGGCATCGGGTAATAAACCGGTGATCAGGCCCTGTCTGCCCAGCGATCCGTCATCCGTGGATATGTAAACTCTGGCTCCCAGGGCTTCAAAGGCCGGGGCTAACAAGATATCGGCGGCGCTGCGTGCGCCCAGGCAAACCGACAGACCGATTCCGGACTGGTATGCCTGCTGCGCCAGGAAATAAAGCGGCGCTGCGCCGTATCCCCCGGCCGCCAACAGAACCTGTTGGCCTTTTAACTGGTAGCCCTGTCCCAGGGGACCGCGCAGCCAGATGCGTTCGCCTGTCTGCAAACCGTGCAGGGCATGGCTGATCGGGCCGACATCCACAATGGTTAAAGTCAACGGATCGTTGCCGGCAATGCTGAAGGGTTTTTCGCCCACGCCCGGCAGCCACACCATCACAAACTGGCCGGCGCTGCAATCCAGGGGCTGGTTTAGGGTCAGGGTGCGGGTGCGTTCGTTTTCCTGGCGGATGGCTGTGATGGTGAAAGCGCGGTGTGTACCCGCCGCTAAAGTTGTTCGATATGCAACATGAGGATTTTTCATTTAAGAGCCGCTCCGCGCAAATCAGACAGATGTTGGTAACCCTGCTGTTGCATAAATAAACTTAATTCATCGCGGATGGCCGCCAGCGCTTCAACGCCGCGATACCAGACGGCTGAACCGACCCCCACCGCGGTGGCTCCGGCCATCAACATTTCGGCCGCGTCCATCCCGTTCATCACACCGCCGGTGCCGATGATGGGCACTTTAACGGCGCGGGCGATTTCGGCCACACAGCGCAGGGCAACCGGCTTAAGCGCCGGGCCGGAGATGCCGCCCATACGATTGGAAAGTACGGCTTTGCCTGCCTCGGCGTTGATCACCATTCCCGGCATGGTGTTGATGGCGGTGATGGCATCCGCTCCGGCTTCAACCACGGCCGCGGCAATTCGCCCGATGGCGGGCACGTTGGGCGCCAGTTTAACACAAATGGGAATGTCGGTAGCGGCTTTTACGGCCGCCGTCACGGCCGCCGCGCTTTCACAGGTGGCGGCAAAGGGTGTGCCGAATTCATCGCTGACATTCGGGCAGGAGATGTTTACTTCAATCAGGTGCGGGCGGGCGCGGCTGATGATGGCGGCCGTTTCGCCAAAGGCCTGGGTGGTGGCGCCGAAGATACTGGCAATCAGCGGTACGCCCAACGGGGTCAGGCGTTCGCGCGCTTCATCCAACATATGAATTTCTTCGGCTGCGCCGGGGTTGCTTAAGCCGATGGCATTAAGTACCCCGTAACCCCAATCTACGGCCACCGGGTTGGCGTGCCCGGCGCGGGCTTCAAGACTGCAACTTTTAGCCGTCACAGCCCCGGCACCGTTTTCAGCGGCGCGCT
The DNA here is from genome assembly GCA_021287005.1 of Anaerolineae bacterium. GTDB lineage: Bacteria > Chloroflexota > Anaerolineae > Anaerolineales > Anaerolineaceae > JAJTBH01. The sequence continues at coordinate 1,780 of JAJTBH010000370.1, read as the reverse complement.
GCAAGAGCGTGGCGCTGGTTCCGATAATACCGGAAGCCAGCACCAGCGGGTTGTTAAAACTCAGTCCCAGAAAATCACAACTCAGATCAACGGACATGGTTTTCTTCCAGATAACTTTTTACATTCTGGTACATTTCGTGGTTAATTCCGCCGCTTTCATGCAGAATTTCAACGACTTCATCAATGCTGAGCGCGGCATGTAAGCTATAACCGCCGTTGGCCAGAGCCTGGTGTCCGCCCTGGTTTCGATCCACCAGCACCAGCACATCTTTAACTTTCAACCCGGCGTCTTCCAATGTTTTAATGGCGGTCAAAATGCTGCCGCCGGTAGTGATGACGTCTTCGACCATGATGGCGGTTAACCCGGCTTCAAATGCGCCTTCAATCGCCTGCCCGGTGCCATAAGCTTTAACTTCTTTGCGCGGGTAGATCATGGGAACGTTCAGGTGTAATGAAAGCGCGGCGGTGGCGGGCAGGGCGGCATAGGGCACGGCGGCCAGGCGGTCAAAAGACAGGCCGGCGGCGCTGTTGGCGTAAGCCGCGGCGGCTTTGCGCATTACATCGGGAAAAGAAATGATGCGGCGCAGATCGACATAAATCGGTGATTGTTTGCCCGAGGCCAGGGTAAACTGGCCAAATTTGATGCACCCGGCCGAAAAGAGCGCCTGAACCAGTTCCTTTTTTAATGAAAGATCGGCGGTCGGTTTTAAAACCTTTGAAACAGCGGCGCGGCCGGCATTAATCTCGTCGCGCAGGCGCAGGGCTGCGGCGCGCGGGTCGTCGGCATAAATCACGGCGCGCGAAACGGGAATAATTAATCCGCCGCCGTCGGCCAACAAACCGGCCTGCAAAGTGGCCTGCAAGTCGCCGCCCTGGGCGCCCACACCGGGGGCCAGAATCCAGGTTTGGGGGGCGATGCGGCGCACTTCGGCCAGCGATTCGGGGCGGGTGGCGCCCACCACCAGCCCGATTTGTTCAGCACTGCCCCAGCTTTGAATAATCTGGGCGATGTGCTGGTAAAGCGGCGGCTGGCTGCTGTTTTGCACTTCGGCGGCCGAAGGGTTGGATGTCTGGCATAACACAAACACGGCTTTGCCTTCGCGGTTGATAAAAGGATCAATTGAATCGCGGCCCAGGTATGGGCTGAGCGTAACGGCATCGGCCTGGTAAACGTCGAACATGGCACGCGCATAGGCGCTGGCCGTGCTGCCGATGTCGCCGCGTTTGGCGTCAAGCAGCACGGGAATATGGGCGGGAATGCTTTTTAATACGGCTTGTAATGCTTCCAGACCTTCCGGTCCATACTGTTCAAAAAAAGCGATATTGGGTTTGACACAGCAAATCAGGTCGGATGTCTGTGAAATGAGGTTCTGACACCAGGCTGTCAGCCGCTCCACCTGGGAAGCGTCTGGTTTGAAGTCCGGAGAAAACTTGTTAACCTCCGGGTCCAGCCCGAGGCACAGCAGCGATTGGTTATCGGCAATCGCCTGTTTCAGTTTAGTAAAGAACCCCTGATTGTTCGTCATGGGTTAGGCCTTTCCCAGAACGATGGCCAGCAGAGCCATACGCACGTACATGCCGTTGCGCACCTGGCGGAAGTAGGCAGCGCGGGGATCGTGATCGACGGCGCTGTGAATTTCACCAACGCGCGGCAGGGGATGCATCACCACCATCTTTTCTTTGGCGCGTTTCATCAATTCGGGGGTGATTTCGTAAAGGTTTTTAACTTCGTCGTACTGGGCCATGTCGGTGAAACGTTCTTTCTGAACGCGGGTCACAT
>JAJTBH010000369.1 GCA_021287005.1 Anaerolineae bacterium | reverse complement strand
GTTTTCTGGTGCTAAGCGGCAAACCGGCAATAATCACGATTTGATCCTCTGATTTAATATCAGTTGAAGAAATTAAAGTTTCTTCAATAATACAGATTAAATTCTCTACGGTTGAAGCGTAGGGAATTAAAAATGGTGTCACCCCCCAACACATGGATAGTTGCCGGTAAATTTTTTGAACAGGCGTAAATGCCATAATAGGAACGCCAGGGCGTGCTTTAGACATTAAAATCGCCGTCCTGCCTGTTTCCGTATATACTGCAATGGCGGCTACATTTCGATCATGAGCCAATTCACGTGCGCCGCGAGTGAGTGAGCTGGCATCATCCTGCGTGTCCTGGATAGGGCTGTCGTTAAAATGTCCCCATTCAAGAGCGTGATGTTCGGCTTCAAGGATTATTGATCGCATCATGGTGACCGCTTCGATGGGGTATGCGCCACTGGCAGTTTCTCCGGAAAGCATTACGGCATCGGTTCCATCAAAAATAGCATTGGCAACGTCAGACGCCTCGGCACGCGTAGGGCGCGGACTTTGGATCATGGAATCCAACATTTGCGTAGCGGTAATGACAATTTTGCCTTTTTGATTGGCTGCTTTAATAATCTCTTTTTGAATTATGGGAACTTCAGCGGAGGAAGTCTCGACTGCCAGGTCTCCACGGGCAACCATCACTCCATCCGTAACCTCCAAAATTGATTGAAGGTTTGAGATGGCTTCCGGACGCTCCAGTTTTGCAATAATGGGTGTATCGGCCCTTTGAGGAAATTTTTCTTTAATTGTATTTTTTACTTCGAGAATATCATCGGCAGTTCTAACAAAGGATAATGCAACAAAATCAACTTCCTGTTGAATGCCGAAGTCCAGGTCGTTTTTGTCTTTTTCTGTAAAGCCCGGAATATTTAAAGGAACCCCGGGTAAATTTACACCTTTGTGTGATTTAAGAACACCGCCCAGAATAACTTTTGCTTCAATGTGGTTCTTAACGATATCAACGATTTCAAATTCGAGATGGCCATCATCCAGCAATACTTTTTTGCCAACTTTAACATTTTCCATTAGATTGGGTACATCAAATGGAATAAAATATTTATGCGGGTCATCGGAACTTAATTGAGAAATTTCTTCCTCAGGGGCTAAAAAGACGGTTTGTCCCGGTGAAAGCTGTAAACCTTTTTCCGGCAGGTTTCCAACGCGCATTTTTGGCCCCTGAAGGTCTTGAAGAATGGCAAGCGGCTTTCCCATTTCTGCGGAAATTTTGCGCAAAGTGAAAATGCGTTTGGCATGCTCTTCATAATTTCCATGTGAAAAATTTAATCGTGCGACATCCACACCGGCTTTAAGTAATTCACGAATATTTTCTTCGCCTTCACTGGTTGGTCCAATGGTAGCAACTATTTTTGCTTTGCGTATCATCATTTGTTAAATCTCCCTTACCACCTGATAATCTTGATAACTAAAGCCAGGATGGACAGTAGTGCTTAAAAATTATTTTTCAAGCATTTTAACAATGATAGCCTTCTGGGCATGCAAACGGTTGTGCGCCTGCGGGAATAAAACAGAGTGCGGGCCATCAGCAACTTCGTCGGTAATTTCCTGCCCGCGGTGAGCGGGTAAACAGTGCATGACAATTGCGTCTTTACGCGCCAATGAAACTAATTTTTCATTAACCTGGAAATTAGCAAACAAAGATTCGCGCGTTTTACTTTCGGCTTCCTGCCCCATGCTGGTCCAGGTGTCGGTGTAAATTACATGAGCGTCCTTTACGGCGTCAGCGGGGTTACTGAGAAGCGAAATTCTGGCGCCGCTTTTTTCGGAGAAGGATTTTGCAAGGTCGACAGGGGCAGTTTTTAGTTCATAACCTGAAGGAGAGGCGATGGTAAAATTGGCACCCAAAAGACTGCAAACATGCATCAATGAAACGGCTACGTTATTCCCGTCTCCAATAAAAGTAACATTTAAGCCCTTTAAATTACCAAATTTTTCCTGAATGGTTAGAGCGTCAGCCATGCCCTGGCAGGGATGGTTATAGTCACTTAACCCGTTAATGACGGGAACACTGGAATAACGCGCCAGATCGACGACATGTTGATGGTCAAATACACGCGCCATGATGATTTGAACATAACCGGACATGACCCGCGAGACATCGGCGATTGATTCGCGTTGTCCCAAACCGATTTCACTGGGTGATAAATAGAGCGCATCTCCACCCAGATGACGCATTGCCATATCAAAACTTACTCTGGTACGCAGGCTGGGTTTCTGAAAAATCATAGCCATTACCTGACCGGCTAAAATGGGTTTGTTTCCACCGGCGAAGTATTCAGCCTTTAATTTTACAGCAAGGTCCAACATCTCCTGAATGTCGGTGGGGGAGTAATCTGATATAGCAACAAAATCTTTTTTCATGTTCGTTATCCTTCTTCTATCTAGTATAGTGAGTATGAGTAGGCCTTGAATTGGCAATTATATTTAAATAATAAGGTAAACTTTAAAAATTGAAAGGTGGAATTAATGAGAACAATGACCACAGGAGCCGCCGCTGCAATTTCCACAGCCGCCGCTGCAACTGTGAGAATCGGTTCCCGCAACCGATCGCCCGCCACTATGAGCATAAAAAGTGGAAAGTTTTCGGTGGGTTTGTAAACCATGACATTGTTTACATTCGATGACAGCGTCCGCTTCTTTAAATGACCGAAGGGCATCAAAATGGTGTCCGCATTGTTCACATTCGTATTCATAAATGGGCATAATTCACCTCTTGTTAAGCTTATTCTAATGTGCATGACCTATAAGGTCAATGATATAAGCCTCAGGCGCTTAAATGAATAACCCAACGGGGTTATAGAATGAAAAATTGTATGGTATGATGTACGTCTTGTAAAGGAAAGTTTATGAAAGAACAGAAAAGTATCGAGAAAAAATATTATCGTTATTTTGATATGGTGATGTCTGTATTTGTTACCGTATTAATTGTCAGTAATATTGCATCTGCAGCAAAAGTAATTGATTGGGGCGTTTCGCTTGGCGGTATGCAGCTTGCCTTTGACGCAGGTACATTATTGTTCCCAATCAGTTATGTATTTGGCGATGTGCTTACCGAAGTATATGGTTATAAAAATTCACGCCGTGTCATCTGGATGGGCTTTGCCTGTCTGGCACTCAGCGTCGTATTTTTCTGGTTAATCGGTTTGATGCCCGGCGAGGCTAGCTGGTCTTCGTATGCAGGACAGGACGCTTACAATAAAATACTGGGCGGTATGAGCAGCGGCGGTATTGCTATTGCGAGTCTGACAGCATATTTAATTGGCGAATTCAGTAATTCTTTTGTATTATCAAAAATGAAAATCCTGACCCAGGGCAAGTGGTTATGGACCAGAACCATTGGAAGTACCCTGGTGGGCGAAGCAGTTGACTCCATATTTTTTGTATTAATTGCCACGTTTCTCGGTGTTTTTCCGTGGGAAATTTTTGTTACACTTGTTATTACCAATTACATTTTTAAAGTATCCATCGAAGTTATAATGACCCCCTTCACGTATTGGGTGGTGAACAAGTTAAAACAACTAGAAAATGAAGACTTTTACGATTTTGGGATAAACTATAACCCGTTCACAGCACATTAATATTATTTTGATAATAAATAGATAATTTATTGTCAAAGCTGGCTGAATAAATTAAAGGCTATAGTATAATATTCTTTTGAAACGTAAAACTTTCGTTGGATGGATATAAATAGGAGATCATTTTGGCAGGATTTAGACCCTTCGATTGGTTGTTAGGCCTGTTCTCGTTGGATATTGGCATAGATTTGGGAACAGCCAATACGTTGGTTAATGTTAGAGGGAAGGGGATTGTCATTAATGAACCGTCCTGGG
>JAJTBH010000368.1 GCA_021287005.1 Anaerolineae bacterium | reverse complement strand
TTTCTGACAAACATCCAACAATGTATTAACTACATCATCGGGAATATCATTGTTTAAATTACGCGCCGAGATTGGGTTTTTAAAACCACGCAGGTCGATTTTTTCATTACGCCAGTCTCGCACCAGTGTCTGGTAAATCTGCCCCAAAACCGGTCCGTCGGCTGCATAAACGCGATACAGTTCCTGATAGGCCGCTTTGCGCAGTTCCGGGTCTGATTGGCGTACATACACCATCAATTCACCGCGTGTCATTTCGCGTTCTTCACCATCTACCGTAAGTTTAAAAGCATACCGGTTGGTAATTAAGTCGTAAATGGTGTTAAGCGCATTGGCGCCGGTGACATTTTTAATGTTAATAATCTTCTCTTCAGGTTCGCTTAAGGTATGCTGTTTAAAATGGCGAATTTCTTCCAGCCAGTAGCGATAATCTCCGGCCGCGGCCATAAATAACTCGGCATCTGCGTCGTTAAGTTCCTTCCACCACAGGGTGAAAAACAGCAGGCGGTTGGATATCCCCGCCATAAAATTATCCACCCGGCTGACCAACACCTGAATGGCGGTATCCTGTGTATCTTCGGCGAAACGTAGTGAGGCATAACTGTCGAGCATGTGTGCCTCGCGATATATGCCTTCCAGCATTCTGATGGTCTCCAGAAAAGCTTCAATTTCCATCGTCGCAGATAAGAGCGGACGCTGCTTTTCAAAGGAAGTCACCAGCGTTTCGATAATGCTGAAACAGCTTTCCAGAGTCTGCGGATCTGAAGCGGGTAGATCTGCCAGATTCCAGCGAGTTTGAGAAAAAGAGATAGCGTTTTTAGCCATGATAGTCATTTTATCATAACCAGCCTGTAACATGCAAAACGCTCTACTATTTTTTGCAAGCTTTTTTGTGATTGAAAGGAAGAAAAAACGACTTCTCTAAATAAAATAACCAATAAGGAAAAAAGGATGCCGGAAGGATATAATTAACCTTAATAAGAATTGTATTGAGGTAAAACATCATGCGTTTAAGCCAGCTTTTTTTCCAGACACAGCGTCAGACTCCTGCCGAAGCTGAAACTCCCGGATACCAATATTTATTGCGTGCCGGATTTATTAGCCCTACCGCCAGCGGTATTTATTCCGCTTTACCCCTGGCGGCCCGTGTTTTTCGACAGATAAAAAAACACCTGCACGCTGATCTTTGTCGTCAGGGTGCGCAGGAAATTAACCTGCCCCCCGTGCAGCCGGCTGATTTCTGGCAAAAGAGTGGACGCTGGTTTAATCCTGTTCAATCCGGTTTACATTTTAAAGACTCCCGCCAACGTGATCTGGTTTTGTCAGGCTCTCATATTGAGGTGTTGGCCGATGTATTACGCCAGGTATTACGCTCGCACAAACAATTACCGCTTTTGTTATATCAGTTTCAACCGGACTGGCAAGTGGATAAGGAAAGTTTTCCACACGCGGGATTATTGCGATCACGTTTGAGTGAAACCCTGTCTGTCTATGCGGTTGCTCGTGATGAAAACGCTGGCGGCGCGCTTAATCAAACTTTGTTGGATTGGCTGAAGACTCTTTTTGAAAGATGGTCTTTGCCTCTTACGGCAATACAGGCTCAGCCCTCCGACCCGGTGGTATATGTTTATACGACCCCCTGGGGCGATGAAAGTTTCATTCGATGCCCCGAGTGTACTTATTTATGTAATCAAAAACAGGCCAAATTTAAAAAAACACCGGCAGCACCGCAGTCCCCCCTCCCTCTGCAAGAAGTATTCACGCCCGGCATGAAAACGATTAATGACCTGGCCGAATTTTTGAATGTCAAAACGGCCCAAACCGCCAAAGCTGTTTTTCTGGTGGCGGGTATGCCAGCTCCGGCTGGCGCCGTTGAAAACCGGACGCCGCCGGAACGTTTTATCTTTGCCGTGGTGCGTGGGGATATGGATGTAAACGAATCTAAATTAATACAGGCCATCGGGGCTTTAACCCTGCGCCCGGCTCGCGAGGAGGAAATTATAGCCACCGGTGCTGTGCCCGGTTATGCCTCTCCGGTTGGGCTTAAAAATGTGTGGGTCATTGTCGATGAGGCCGTAACCAATTCGCCCAACCTGGTGGCCGGCGCCAACAGGGAAGGATACCACCTGTTAAACGTTAATTATGGGCGTGATTACCTGGCCAACCAGGTGGCTGATATTGCCCTTGCCTCCCAGGCGAATGCCTGCCCGCACTGTGGAGCACACCTGACGCTGGAATATGGCATTGAATTGGCCAGTTTAAATACGCTCGGTACTCGATATAGTGATCTTTTTGAAGTGGTTTTTCAGGATGAAAATGGAACAGCCAACCCCGCCTGGATGTCTGTGTTGACCTTGAACCTGGATCGCCTTTTGGGTTGTCTGGCCGAGACTCACCATGATGATTTTGGCCTGATCTGGCCGGCTGCTGCCGCGCCCTACCAGGTTCATCTGGTAGCCTTAAACGGCGCCGAAGAAGCGGCCGAAGCCCTATATTTAAGCCTGGCAAAGGCCGGTTTGGAAGTGCTTTTTGACGATCGCAGTGAAAGCCCCGGTGTGAAATTTAATGATGCCGATTTAATCGGCATACCCATTCGTCTTACCCTTGGCAAACGTACTTTAAAGGAAAATGCCGTTGAGTTAAAGTTACGTCATCGCAGTAACAGTGATCTGATTCCGTTGTCTCAGGTTGAATCCTGTATTCAATCATTAATCAAACAACTTCAAACCAAACAAACACCTACCGCTTCCGAAACGGCGGCATAAATAAGGAGAATCACCTTGTTATACGCTCAGTTTAACCGTCTTCAAGTCAGTCGTTTCATCGTGGGCAGCAACCCTTTCAGTGGTTTTTCGCACCAGAGCACCCATACCGATCAGGAAATGAAACATTATTTCACCACCACTCGGATTAAACAGATATTGTCAGAAGCTGAATCACTGGGCATAAATACCCTGGTTGCGCGTACCGATTTTCATGTGATGCGTACATTAATGGAATATCGTGATGAAGGCGGCCGGATTCAATGGTTTGCGCAAACCTGCCCGGAGGTGGGCAGTCATCAGACCTGTATTCAACGCGCCTTTGAGTATGGCGCTCTGGCCTGTCATATTCACGGCGGAGTTATGGATAATCTTTTTGTGCATGATAAATTGGAGGAAGTACAGCCTGCATTGGATTTAATTCGCCAAAAGGGTATGCTGGCAGGTGTGGCAGCGCATAATCCGCGCGTGATTGAGTGGGCTGCTACGCACCTTGATCTGGATTATTACCTGTGTTCTTATTACAATCCCATCCCGCGCGATAAAAGTGCCGAGCATATTTCCGGCACCGAGGAATATTACGGTGATGAAGACCGCCAGGCGATGACGGATTTAATCCCGACTTTAAACAAACCGGTAATCCATTATAAAATTATGGCAGCCGGCCGCAACGAACCGGCCGCCGCTTTTGCTTTTGCCGCTTCAAAAATGCGCGCCAATGATGCCGTTTGTGTCGGGCTTTACCCAAAAATTAAACCGGAAATGTTGGTTGAAGATGTGCGTTTGCTTGAACAAAACCTGCTTGCGTTATGAATGTTCCAGCGCCAGCGAAAGAAAAACATCTTCAAGACTGGCTTCAACCGCTTCAATTTGAACCTTTGCGCCGCCCACTGATTTAATCAGGTCTTGCAGCGCCGTTTCACCCACCTCTTTGGGGGTAATGGCGCTGAGATGGTCGCCGGCCAGCCTTGCCTGTAAAACCAGGTCCGATTCCTGCAGGGCAGCCAGCACCGGCAACAGAGGTTCGGCATGAATATCCCAAACAACCCCTTTTAAGGCCGATTGTTTTAAAACATGCGGCGTATCCAATGCCAGCCGTTTACCGGCGCGCATAATACCCACGCGATGACAATAT
>JAJTBH010000367.1 GCA_021287005.1 Anaerolineae bacterium | reverse complement strand
GGCTGGTCGGCAAAAATTTTTTTTGCCTGTTCGGCATCTATGGCCTTTTCTTCAAATGAAACTTTACATTGAATTATGGAACGCATACGTTTTTCGATGCTTTCCAGATCATCCGGCGTTAATGGGCGCGGCAGATCAAAATCATAATAAAAACCGTCATCAACCGCCGGTCCAATGGCGATTTTGGCATCGGGAAATTTCTCAAGGACGGCCTGCGCCAAAATGTGCGCCGTGGAATGCCTGATGCGATATAAATCTGAGTTTTCATATTGTTCTTTTTTGTTGGACATAATTATCCTCTCAATTTTCTTTTGATAACTGATTAAAAAACAACTCTCGCCCAAAAATTGGGGCGAGAGTTAAATTAATTCACGCGGTTCCACCCAGCTTACCCGTTTTAATTCGGGTATATTTTGAACCTCTAACGGGGTTAACCGGCCGGCCTTAATCGGTACTAATGACCTTTCAGGTGACACTCTCAGGGGGTTTTTATAATGGATAATCCAAGAAAACTTTCAGCCTCTGGTTTTCTCTCTCTGTGAACGGGTTCCATTATTACTCGTCCTGATCTTCGTTTTGATATTAAGAATTTTACCTCTTTTTTGTCATAAAGACGCTTTTATTATACATCTAAACAGCTAAACTCTGGCGCAAAATGATGCTGTTTACCGGTACGTGCAGGTCAAGGGCCACTACCGGGCATTTGGCTTGTAAAAGACAGAATACTTTTTCACCGGCATCGCTGAGCGTTTCATAATTAGCTTGAGCGATAAAACCGTACCCAGGGCTTGAGACCCGTTGCTGATTAATGTCGTGCATTCGTCCAGTCCCGAAAGCAGCGCATCACTCATCAATGCATCGTTAACAATAGGGGCATGCTTAACCGCATACACGACCGGCATTGCCAGGGTTTCAATTAATACCCGGTCAAATACCGTTTCTCCGGCGTTGTCGGCCAGATATAAAACCCAATCACTCTTTTTCAGACTTTCAATCAGGCGCTGACCATGATTGATGGCATAAGGTTGTTGAATCACACGCTCCACTGTAAGCCATAAATCGTCAAAATGGTCTTTCATTGCCAGGTCAATAATGTTTCCGGCGATACTGATTCGAATAGCCATTTCAAGCGGATCAACACTCTGTGATACCAGTTCCTTTAATTTCGGATATAAATCCAATGCCTGTCGGGTGTGCGCCAGTTTTTCCTTTTGATAGGGGTCCAGGTCGCCTACCACATCGCGAACGTTTTTATGAACCCGATAACCAATTTCAGGCGGTCTGGCATCCGGATTAAAATCCTGTAATAAAGTTAATGTTTTTTGTAAAACTTCAAATTGTTGTTGGTCGCTGGCCCCTGAAAGCTGCGCAGCTTTTAACGCCTGCCTTAAAAAGCAGGGATAACACTCGTAATAGGTTTTCAAAAAATTAACTCCTGGTTTTTTTCGAAAAATTCAATGCAGGCACTTTTGCCACATGAATATTTCTTACCAAAATTATAGTAAAGTTTAATGTTATTTTACCAGACAATCACAATAACCAAAAAATATCGGGGGTTATTAACATCCCAGTGTAAAATAAAAAGTAGCGCCCTGGGTAACCTGTGCTTCGGCCGAGACTTCACCCGTATGCCGGTTGATGATCCGTTTAACCAGGGTTAACCCGATGCCATTGCCCGAAAACTCCCGTGAATTATGCAGGCGTTGAAAGGCTTCAAACAGCCGGCTGCTATAGGCCATATCAAAACCAACCCCATTATCACGTACGTAATAAACCGTTTTCCCTAAATTTGATATCTCGACGCCTAATATAATATGGCTCTCAAGATTTGTGGACGAATATTTCCAGGCGTTTCCCAATAAATTTTCCAATGCAATTCTCATTAAATTTTCATCTGCCTGAACGATTAATTGAGCGGGTTTTTCCAAGATTGTATTAACCCGTTCGGGGTTTTGTGTTTTTAACCCATTAAAAATATCCTCGGCTAAAACGCACAAATCCACCTGCCCAATTTTTATTTCAGAACGATTGACTCTTGATAAACGCAGCAAATCCTGTATTAACTGTTCCATACGCAGGGCAGAAGTACAAATACGGTTAAAATAATCGATCCCGCTTTCATCCAAAAGGGAAGCATAATCTTCCAAAATAATGCGGCTGAAACCAATAATACGCCGCAGAGGTGCGTTTAAATCGTGTGATACCGAATAACTGAATGCTTCCAATTCCTGATTGGCAATTTCAAGTTGTTGGGTTCTTTCTTTAACGCGTTGTTCAAGCACAGCATTAAATGAGCGGATATTTTCGGCGGCCTTCTTTTTATCGGTAATATTAACCAGGGTTCCAAGAAACGCCGGAAAATATTCAAACTCGATCTTTGTCCCCGAGACATCCACATCAATTATCTCTCCATCCCGGCATATCCAACGGCATTCAAACCGAGTGGATGATTCATCATCGGAGAGACAACAAACCCGCATTTTATCCATAAATAATGATAAATCATCCGGGTGAATGTTAGATTTTATGCTCTTCCCGGTCAAATCTTCATCGTTATATCCCAGAATCAGGTTGATAGCCTGATTGGTATATAAAAATGAATCGGTATTGATTACAAAAATTCCAATCTGGATGTTTTCTGTTAATAATCTGAATCGATTTTCGCTTTCTCCCAGTGATGCAAAAGAGGTTTGTAAACTTATGATCATCTGGTAAAAAGCCCTGGTCAACTTGCCAATTTCATCCCGGCGGTGCAGGTTAAGGTGACCGGGAATTTCTTCGAGCGACTGGAGCGAGATATCTGATTGTGTTAATCGATCACTGATCACCTCAAGCTGGTTTAATCCGCTGCCGATGTTGTTGGCGATTAAAATACAAACCAGGCTCAATATCAGCGTCATTATCAGGCTGCCAATAAATTGAATTAAAAAAGTAGTTTCAATTCCGGTATTAATTTCGGCCTGTTCCTCTGATATAAGCAGATTTAAACCAACCAGATTTAAATATTTTCCGGAGATCGGTGTAACGGAAACCACCGACAACTTTCCCGATAAATCTTCAATATTATCCAACCACCTCCTTTTTCCTGATTCTATCAGGGTTTGGATGCGAGTGGGCGCTTGATTGAGAATCAGGTTAGAGTCGCGGGTGTAATAAATTGTGCCATCCGAACCGATCAAAGAGGCATAACCACTTGTGCCGGTAATAATTTCGGATGTCGAGTAGATCAATGAAGTTATATCGATGGTGCCCCTTAACACACCGGTCACTGCTTGAGAAGAGTCCGAATGGATGGGAATGCCAATTATTAAGACCCATTTTTGAATGCTGTCATCAAAAATCGGGCTGCCCACAAAAATATTGCCTTTGCCTGAGTCATAGGTATTTTGCCACCAGGTCTCATCGGCCTGGTAATAATCACTCGTCCGGCCCGAAATTGCCACATTTACACCATTTCGCCCCGTGATGATGATTTCAACCTCTTCAGGATAAATCTTAGTAAATTTGGATAGGTTCAAACTGACCGGATTTTTTAACATGCTTTGAATAAACGGCTCAATGGAGGGAGTTTTATTCAACCAATCTTGATCACGCCGGTTAATCAAATCCTCGTTAAGCTCATCCAAATTTGATTCTTCCACTGAATTTACTATGTCAGGAGACATGGCCAACGTCTCCAGTGAATGTACATACCCTTCCATTTGAATTGAAAGGTTGGAAGCGGATTCAGAGCCCAGCAAAGTCAATCGTTCACCGGCAATATTAATGGCATGCGTCGATAAATTTTTATAACTGATCCAGGTTGTGATGCCCCAGGTTAAAAAAATAAGCGGCAAGATGGCTATTAAAATTGTTGTCCTGATGTTTAAGTTATCGAAAAACATGCCAATTTTAGAAACCATGTAAAATACGATCCCT
>JAJTBH010000366.1 GCA_021287005.1 Anaerolineae bacterium | reverse complement strand
GTGAACAAATTCAAAATTTGATGTCTCAACTCGAAACGCTTGAACTGGAACTTAAACGGATTAAAGACAACAAAAATAAACAATAGGCCACCCTATCACGGAGGCTCTTTTGTCAACAAAAGAGCCTCCGTTTGTTTATTCCTTTATCTCCAAAACGCCGCCGGCGGAAGTCGCTTCCACCTCCGGGTAATAAATTTGCCAGGCATGCGCCGGAATAACATTAAAACGGCCCACCATTTGCGGCATTACCTGGTAAGTCAACTCATAGGTCCCGGCCGGCAATTTTTCAACCACCCAACGTAACGTCCTGTCGCCGATTTGGGGCTCTCCGAATATCCAATATTTCCAGCCCATCTCAAAAATATCTTTTGCCGACATTAACGGCTGCTGGCTTTCGCCTTGCTGTGTGATATTTAGACCGCGATTGATAATCTCAACGCCAGCCGGAATGACATCTTCAACCGTAACATAATTCATATCAACCGGAACAACCAGCGATAAACGTACCGTGAGCGGGGATTTCACCTGACCCAATGATAAAGAATCCACTACCGGGCAAGGATAACCAGGGCAATCTGCACCGCCCAGTTCATAATGGCGTGTGATGGTCAGTCCCTTCTGTAAAGGTTGTGCATCCTGCACGGGTTGATTTACTTTAAGGTGCACCCGGTAAAAGAGGCTGCCGCTGCCCGGTTGGCGGCTGATGGTTAATATTTCGGGGATTTCCGGATTTAACTGGTCCAAAGGAAGGGTCTTTTCCACCATGGAAAGGTTATTATTCCCCTCCTGTCGACCGGCCAGAAGTTGACCATCCAGAGTGGCCGAAAAACCAAATGAATTCTGTGCGTCGTCGTTTAATCGGTTTACCTGACCCAAAGCCAGCATTACCCAGGCATTTTCATAACTCGAATTCCATGCCCCACTGGCCCGGCGATTTAACATCAGGTAGTAGGCGCTTTCGTTTAAAATTTTAAGATCCACATTGGATTGTGTCAGACTGTATAACACAACAGCCGTATTAAAATTAGGCGAACTAAAATTATCCCGATCGGCAGAGTCCTCCGACCAATACAGGCCGCTGGCCAGCCGGTTGGCGCTTCCAATCAGATTATTAACCATGCTCGCAGACTGTGTATTCTGTGGCTGCACTTTATTTAAGCCCAATGCCAGCAGCGCTCTGGCCCAGGGCGACAATTGATCGAGATATTGCAGACTTTCATTCCAATCCGCCAGGGTAATGCCGCTAAATTCAGGCGGCGCTCCCGATTCGAGCAAGACATACTGCATCCAGACATGGCGATTAAAATCGCTCTTTTGGGGAGCTTCAGGCCAGAGTTCAATCTGGTTTTGCAGATAAACCCGCCCCTTTTCCAAAACATCATCCTGCACATCATAGGCCGTCAAACGCGCTTTGGATAAAGCCAGCAGCACATATGCACTCAGGTAAGCCTGACTGTCACCCCCGGCCTGCCATGCCCAACCGCCATCCTCATTCTGATTTATGGACAACAATGTTACTCGTTGTTTAATCTCGCTGTGCAGTGTTTCTTTCTGAGCCGCCAGATTAGGCGCGTCCAATATACCTGCCTGGTCTGCGGCCAGGGATGATAACAAAGCAGAGGCCATCGTCTCATTATTCGTTAAATGATCCTCTTTAAAATCCTGTAATCCGGCTAACAAAGCCGTGCCCAACGAGGGGGATAATTCCACGCTTAGTTCACCACCGGTCGGTTGAAAAGAGCGTGGCGGTTGAATGAGCAGCCGGTTTTCGCCTGCATCGGTTAAAACCCCCAGTGTGGCAAAAGTCTGCGGCGTCTCGTATTGCAAAATGGGCAATATACCTTCTTCGGGGCGCGTCTGGTCGGTTAATTCTCCGTTGACGGCGCTGAAAACCAGATTCAAAGAGGGACTGTTGGTTATAGTGCCCATCCAGTTTACCCGCACCTGACCCATTGCCAAAACGGTTACCTGCCGGGTTGAATCCATATTTTCATCCAATTTGAATCCGTCGGCTGTCAGATTAACCGTCACATTCATCGGCTCGGAAGTGTTGTTAAATACCACGGCACCCAGTTGTAAATGATCATTCACAACGGCAAAACGCGGTGTAACCGGTTGAATCATAAGGGCTTTTGAAGTGGTAACTGTCACTTCGGCCTCACCCACCCGCGTATCCTCCGTTAAGCCCCGCACCTGTGCCACCCAGGTCGTCAGGTTATCGGGCAGTTTAACCTGCACGCTGGCCATACCGGCCGCATCGGTTTGAATATCTCCCTTCCAGAATGCGGTATCGGCAAAATTCTGGCGCACCACGGGCAAATCCCCGCCACCGCCGCCGCGACCGCCCCCCGCAGGAGATTGAATCACACGTCCGCTGTAACCGGCAAGCGACAAACTGGTAAAAACGCCCAATGGGTTCTCCCCATAAAAAGCATTCACGATATCCGGTGCATTGGGGTCTGCCAGAGACAACACGGCTTTATCCACCAGGGAAAGTGAAAACTGCCCGCTCACTGCTTGTCCGTTAGAGTCCTTAACCTGCAAAGCCAATAGAGTCTGCCCACCCGGAGTGGTTTTTTCAGGCTGTGCCAAAAATGCCACACTCAGAGTCTCAGCCTGCGGTTTTATTTTTATTTTAAGATAACCCTGGCGAAAATCGGGGTTTCCTAACCGGTCTTTTCCCAACAGGGTTACAGACACATATACATTGGGCGCCAGATCATCGGTAACCGGCAGCACAAAATCGCTGTTGGCATCAGATATGCTCACCACCTGGGTTTGCATCACCTTTCCACGTTCCACCGTGATGAGCGCCAGCGCGTTTTGACCTAATGGATTGGGAATAAAGATATGTGCATCCTGTCCGCTGCGATATTCCCCGGCATCGCTGGAAATTTCCAGCCTTTGGTTGGGCAGGTTTACCCAACGTGGAGCGCCTTCGCCGCCAATCCATACCCACAGATCGCTCACAGCGCCTTCGCCGCGCAATTCAAGGCGATAATTTCCCGGTTGGTCCGGAAGGAAACTGATGCGCGCCTGGCCGGAATCGTCTGTTTTTACATCTACCGTGCTGACAGGCGTAAAGACAGGCCGGGGAGCAAGCATAAAAACGGCGCCCGGCTGCGGGTCACGCTCCTGCCAATCCACTTTTTGTAAACTGGCGCTGACCTGCTTCTGTGCAGCCGGTTGGTTTTGCCAATCGACGCTTTGCAGCATAAAACCCAATTCCTGGTTAACCTGTCCGCTCCAACCTTCCTGTTTCACGCCAATATAAAAATTGGCCGGATGCAGTTTTACCTGTGTGCGTGCACTGACCGGCTGGCTGCTGCCATCATCCAAAGTCGCTTCCAGAGTCAGATCATAAGGCATTTCCGCATCCAGGTCAGATAACAAATCGGCTTTAATATTAATTTTCAAACCGCCATCAATATCGGTAACATCGCTGCCGCTGGTCACTGAAATTCCCAACGAATTTTCCACAGGATATAAACTATATAACCAGGCGGAGGTATCATACCAATCCGTTATGGTTTTACCGGCCTGGTAACCCTCCGGCAAATAAACACCACGCGGCCTCGCATATAATGTCCAGTTTATCGGTAGATGCCCGGCAGGCACCCCGAAATAATAAGCAGCCTTCAACTCGGCCTGAACGTTTTCGCCATTTTTTACATCGGCAAAGGGAGTTTTAAGGGTTAATTCAACCTGAGGTTTACGATAAGCCGCCACCTTAAAACTGACATAATCGCTGTCCACTTTTTCATCAAACTCAAAGCGGTAATAACCCGGCGGGGCATCATCGGCCAGTTTAAACGAAGCGTCAGCCGTCCCATAATTTGAAAGCGTCAGGGGCACGTTTGCCACCTGAGGGGGTTGCCCGGTCGTCTGCGAATACTCTCCGAAAACCTTAATATTTAACTGCTGCAAATCGGTTTTGGCATACCGTCCGTTTTCCCGCTGGCGG
>JAJTBH010000365.1 GCA_021287005.1 Anaerolineae bacterium | reverse complement strand
CCGTCGCCATGGAAAAAGACCCGGACAGCATCGAAACATTAAATTCTTACATCCAATTTTTTGACGAGTACCTTGAAAAAGGATTACTTGAAGAAAACCTGTTAAAAAGACAACGCATTTTATATTCACAGGTTCTGGACAGAAAACTGGAAATGATTGAAAACGACCGGGATACGCTGATCAAAAAATTACGCAACGCCATCAGCCTCAAAAATTATACGGCTGCCGATGAAGCAGCCCTGGCTTTAAGAAATGACTGGCCTTTGGATGAGGACACCTGGATTGAGTCACTGCGAGTTACGGTTGAACAGAAAGACCATAACAAGTTCCGCCAAATAATGGATGAAATGCATCGCAAACCCGTCAGGTGGACGCAATTTGGAAAAGAAAAAGTTGCGTATTGGATGCAGTAATCAATTTTTTCTCGATAACCCGGATTTATGGTAGATGAGGTGAAAAATACCATGAAACAAAACAGCAGTTTTTTACTATTATTTTTTCCTCTGGCAATTTTTCTCATTATAAGCTCAGTGCTTTTAGCCGAGAGGACCGGGGTTGTTTATGGACAAACCAGTCCGATAATGAAATTTTTAACCCCACAGGATGCACCCCAAACATCCCCATATGTCGAAACATCGACACAGTGTTTGGTTTTATATAACTCTTCGGAAGATGGTTGGCAATCTTATTATCAAACCGTCCTGGATACTGTGGATAACATGCGGGTTAAATGTGATTGGTTTGACGATAACTCTGTTGCGCCGGATACGACCCCAACTTATGATTTGAGCCATTACAAAACGGTCGTAGTTACATTTAGAAGAGCAAATTCTGAAACTCAATTTGGCGACCTCGTTAAATGGGTGGCTTCCGGCGGGCGGGTATTATTTGCCACGCCACCCAGCATATCCTCCACATTTTTGCCCTATATCCATGAGTTGGGCATTCGTTCTTTATCAGCCGATACAGCCATAAAAACGAAAGGTATTAATTTTGTCAGCGATTTAATGCCCGGCGCGAAGGATGTGAGTTTAACCGCAGATGATATCTGGGCTTTTGAGAGTCTGCCGGTTGTCTTGGATAAACGCGCAGTGGTTCATATGACCAGCTCCGATGAAAACAAAACTCCCTTGTTATGGCAATTTAACTATGAAAAAGGGCGCTTTGTGGTCATAAATACCGGCGGTTTCCATAATAAAGCCAGCCGGGGGATTATTGGAGCTGCGTATAGCTTATTGGAAGATGTTTTTGTTTATCCTGTGATCAACAGCTCGACATTTTATATTGATGATTTTCCGGCTCCGATTCCTGAAGGAAACGACCCGGAATTTAAGAATGAATACAATATGGATGACCGGAGCTTTTTCCTTAAAGTCTGGTGGCCTGAAATGTATGACCTGGCCGAGAATTATGGGTTACGGTACACCGGGGTGATGATTGAAACTTACAACGACCATACCAGCAGCCCGTTTGAGCAGCAATTTAACAGCAGTGATGATTTCAGATACATGGGCGGCTTTTTATTAAAAAGCGGCGGCCAGTTGGGTTTTCATGGTTATAACCATATTCCATTATGTATGGAAGCCGAAGGTGCAAACCAGGTCGAGGGATATCCTTCCTGGCCTTCAACGGATGATATGTCTGCATCTTTAAATGAATTAAATAATTTCGGACATATGTTATTCCCCGGAAGGGAATTTACCATCTATGTTCCTCCTTCAAACATCCTTTGCCCGGCCATGCGGACGAATTTGCCAAAAGTGCTGCCCGAATTAAAAGGGATTGGGGGAGTGTATCTGCCCGATACCGATACCGATACGAGTTATGTTCAGGAATTTTCAGAAGCGCCTGACGGCATTATTGAAATGCCCAGAATCAGCGCCGGTTATTGGATCGGTGAATATACACGTTGGGCGATTATCAATGAACTCAGCCTTCATTATGTCAATTCGCATTTTGTCCATCCGGATGATGTTTTGGACGGTATGCGAAGCGCAGGCAAACCCTGGAAAGAATTAAGGAATGATTTTGAACAGTTTGTTCAATGGATTGTTAATTCAACACCCGGAATGCGACAAATGACGGCTGAAGATGGCTTAAAAGCGGTCCAACGCTATAGCCGCTTGAAAGTAAATACTATTCAAGATCAAAATCAAACAGTGATTCAATTGGGTAATTTTTATGATGAAGCCTGGTTGATGTTGCGCTCATCTTCAGAGCCGAAGTCGATTGAAGGTGGCACATATACCAGGGTAACCTCATCATTGTATCTTATTCATGCTGAAAATCCTGAAGTTAAGTTGAAATTTTAGGAGGGCATCGTGAAAATTTGTCTAATCTTCGAAGGTAGTTATCCCTATGTCCGGGGTGGTGTATCCAGTTGGGCGGATGATTTAATTCATTCAATGCCTGAACATGAATTCATCCTTTGGACGATTGGGGATTTTGAAAAACGCAAAGGAAAGTTTAAATATGAATTGCCCAAAAATGTAACGGCCATTCATGAAAACTTTCTCGACTCGGCGTTAAAAATGCGCGTTCGCAACAGCGCAAATATCAGGTTTTCTAATCTGGAAAAAGAAGCTTTATCCAACCTAATCCGCTCCGAAAAATTTGATTGGCAAACTTTGCATTCAATCTTCCATAAACAGAAAAAGAATCCGGTTGAATTTTTCATGAGTGAAGATTTCTTAAACATATTAAAAAGTTATGTTCAGGATGAGTTCCCCTTTGCCGGCTTCTCAAACTTGTTTTGGACGATCAGGTCGATGTATTTACCCCTGTTATACCTGATTCGCCAGCCGTACCCTGAAGCAGATTTATATCATAGTGTTTCAACCGGATATGCCGGGGTGTTGGGCTCTCTGGCTTCTTTGGAATATAAAAAACCATTTGTAATAACTGAACATGGCATTTATACGCGTGAGCGCGAAGAAGAAATTTTATATTCTGAATGGATAAACCCATATTTTAAGAGTATGTGGATTTCCATGTTTAATATGTACGCCAGTTTTGCCTATGATTCGGCGCAAATTATCACCAGTTTGTACAACCGGGCAAAAACCATCCAGCAGGAATTGGGCTGTAAACTGGATAATTGTAAAGTCATCAGTAATGGCATCATGTTGGACAAGTTTACAAAAGTTCAAGAAAAACAACCGGATGATTGGATTGATATTGGTGCCATCGTTCGATTTGCGCCTATTAAAGATATCAAGACGTTAATTTACACGTTCTCAAGCCTCAAGGAAGAATTGCATAACGCGCGTTTACACATTCTTGGCCCGATTGATGACGAGGCATATTATCAGGAATGCCTCTCTTTGATTAGATATTTAAACGTAAGGGATGTGATTATTCCGGGCGAAGTAAACACAAAAGAATATTTACAGAGGCTGGATTTTACAGTGTTAACCAGTATTTCCGAGGGACAACCGTTGTCCATTATCGAATCGATGGCAGCGGCCAGACCTGTTATAGCCACCAATGTGGGCTGCTGCAAAGAGTTAATTAATGGCGACGAAGGTGATAATTTAGGCCAGGCAGGCATTTGTGTTCCGCCGATGCATCAAAGTGAATTATTAAAAGCTATGGTTTCGATGTGCCAGGATGTTGAAATGCGGAAAAAAATGGGCCATGTGGCCCGCAGGCGGGCGATCAACTATTATGATCATACTGTGATGGTTAATCAATATAACCGGACGTATGAGGAGGCAACCAGAAAATGGCAGGAATTGGCTTTGAGTTAAAAAAGTTATTTTCTCAAAAGGGTATTATATTAAATGTGCGGGCTAATTTGTATGCCAGCATTGTTGTCGCCGGACCGATGATTCTGGGTGCAATCTTGCTCTTCGGGTTGCGGTATATCGCCATTCTGGCGGGTTCGTCAAACCACGACCAGGATGTGTTTATTGTAACCATTACATATTCCATATTGTTCCCATTATTGTTAACCAGCCTGGTTTCTTT
>JAJTBH010000364.1 GCA_021287005.1 Anaerolineae bacterium | reverse complement strand
TATTCAGGGCGCCATTGATATTCCGCTGCTTTATGATAATAAATTCGAAGACCTATCCAGACAATATTCGAATTTATTTCAAGACCTTGGGCTGGAATTAATTACGATGCGCACCAACCTGATGCATTTTAACCGTCATCTTGTGCCGTTTAATTATTTTGTTAATGCCCCTCTCCTGGCTTCGGCTTTTTTATTAAGCCCGCTTTTAACCGGGGTGGTTCTTTCCGGTTCTTATGATTATGAGCACCTGATTCCCGACGGCGTATCTCCGCTGGCTGTCAGACCGCTGTGCACAGAAAACCTTGAAGTAATAACATCCGGTTATGAAAGTAACCGGTTTAATAAAACACTTGAAATGCTCGACTGGCCTGTCGCTCAACAAAATCTGAGAGTTTGTCTCAATTTATTTAATAATCAAAATCAAAACAATTGTTCTCATTGCCCAAAATGCCTGCGTACCCGCATTGTTTTAAATCTGGCAGGAAAACTGGATCAATTCGTGCTGTTTGAATCCCCTTTCGGTTTAAAAGATTTTTTGGAATGGGGACGTTGGCTTGAAATAGGTTTTGATTGGGAATTTAAGATTCTGGATTATTGTTTTACTCACCGGCTTGATCTGTTAGCGCCTGTAATAATCGCCATAACAATAGGTTACATTCGCCATTTTATAAAAAAAATATTGCCTGAACCTGTTTTGAAATGGATTTTTAAGTTCACCTCACCCGGCGACCCATATTTATTATTCATACGATAACCCCTGAGACAACCTTATGATTCTTGGTTTACCTGAAATTAAACTAAAAAAAGATCTGGTCGTCGTATCGACGAGCGTTGCCTTCGAAACCCATCCGCACCCGCCGCTAACCTCTGCCTGGTTTTCTTATCCGGCAAAATTTTTACCCTTTATCAGCGGACGGGCTGATGCTTTTGTCACGGCTTTTTTGCCGCTTGCTATGGCCCTTGGTGAAGATATCTTTACATCAGGCGTTTTATCTCCTCGCCTCGAATATGGTCTATACGAATACCAATCGGCTTTACATATGTGGAACCCCGAAAAATTTCATGGGGTAAACATATTTAGCGCTCAGGTTGCCCCCCTCGCCGTGGAAAAAGCCGGCGTTAACACTTTATCCCTTTTTTCTGGCGGAGTGGATTCTTGTTATTCATTAATGCTGCATTTACCCGAAAACCAGCCCATCGAACAATTTCAGGTAAAATACGCGCTTTTTGTGCATGGGTTTGATATTCCATTGCAGGATGAAAATACGTTTAATACCTCAATTGCCACTTTTCAAGAATATCTTCCTCAATCTGTCGAATTAATTCCCTGCAAAACCAATTTGCATTATTTTATGACCGGTTTTGCAAAATGGCCTTTTGCACATGGCGGACCATTGCTTGCCTCTGCTATGCTTCTGGATGGATTGGTAAAAAACCTGATCATTCCCGCTTCCTATTCGTTGGATGAACTGGAGCCCTGGGGATCCACGCCTTTTACCGATTATTGGCTCTCCACCGAAACCATCGAAAGCATCCATCACGGAGCGGATGCTGAGCGAATTGAAAAAATTGAAGCGATTTCTACATGGAAACCGGCCCAGAATATTTTGAGAGTATGTATTAATGCTTCCGAACGGCACGGGGTTGATAATTGTTCACATTGTGAAAAATGCATTCGTACGATGGCGATGTTAAAAATCGTCGGTGTTTTACCGGAGTTTAAAACCTTTCACCGTTCATTTCATATCTGGGACATTTTATTCTGGTCGCCGGATTTTACAACAATTGCGGTGTGGGCGCCTTATATGATGCGTTACGCTGCACAACATAAACTTTATTATTATTTGCCATTTTTGCTTTTTGCCAATCTGCATGGCTGGTTAAAATTCTGGTTGATTAAATTAATGCCTCGTCCCATTTTTAACCTTCTGCGCAAAAGGTTATACCCGGCAGATAAAGATCCATTCAACCCTCACCATCTGGAAAAAATCAGCCTGCCCGGTGATTAAATCAAAACCAAACGCGCAGATTCCAAAGCTCTCTCACGGTATTCATCCAAATTTAAATCCCGGTTGTAGTTTAATAAATTAATTACGGATGATGTTACCCGTTTATGATCCAAACCGGGCAGATCAAAACATAAGTCGCTGCGTTGTGTGTCTGCATAATAAGCGCTTATTTTCGGGTCCCAAACCAACCCGACCGAAGGGATTCCCAGTGCGTTGGCTGTTATGGAGGCATGTAAACGGGTTGCCACGACACAACCACAAGATGACAAATTGGATAAAAAATCCTCCGGCGTTAAGGGTCTGGGTGCCAGACTCGTTTTTTTTAATCCATTTACCAAACACTGTCCATACAGGGTTCGAGCAAAAACCGCGTCGGCCGGCGTCCCTGTCGTAAAAATTTTCACATCCAGGTTAAATCGTTGCAAATCGGTTATCAAATTCAACCAAATCTGTAACCATTCTTGATCCGTAAAACGATCCCCGGCTTCCAGGTGAAAATTTACGTCATCTCGGCCCATGACTCCCAACCCAACCTGTTTTGATTGTTTATCGGAATAAACAGGCAATCCGTAAACTTCAGCCGCCCATATAACCGGATCAAATGTAACCTGGCTGATGACTTCAGGGACGTAGTCATTTAATCGCTGCCGAGAAAGACTATCCCGCACGCTGATATTTGTCGCATATTGCATAATCGGACGCAACAGGCGTCTGGCGGTTCCTGACCAATGGTCGCCAACACCGCAAGCGCAAAAATGTAAGGGTAAAGCCTCATCCATGATTATTCGACCCAAACCGGAAAGTTTCACCGGAAATCCAAGGCGGTCATCCATCAATATTTGCCCACCGCCCATAACAACCCGGTTTGCTTTTTTTAATCCAGGCAGCCAGTCATTTTTAAGTCGAGTTCTATTCCGGTAATTTTGATAAACCAGGTTAACCCATGGCATGATGAAAGCAGAGCCCGGAAATTGGTATCGGGTTATTAACCGCAGTCTCTTTCCGGATGATTCATTTTGAATTAACAACGGTTTTTTTCGGCCGGATATGTCCAATGTTTCAATTATGAGGTCTGGCGAATTTTTTAAAAAGAGGTATTTAAGACATTGATTAATCATCCTGTCTCCCAGGTTGCTGCTGTAGACCTCACCCGCGATTACCAGTGTTCCTTTATTCACAAATAATCTTTCTTTAGATGCCTGAATATATTTCTTCGATTTGAGTAATATATTGTTTTAATGTATATTTTTGAGAATTTTTTAAACCCCGTTCCTTGATTTTTGTATAAAAATCCTCATGATTGATTAATTCTAAAATCTTCCCGGAGAGTGTTTTTATATCCTGATTGGGAACTAAAATTAATGACTGATCTCCCTGGATTTCACGAGACGCCGGCGTATCAAAAACGACGACGGGAACACCACTTGCCTGGGCTTCAAGCTGCACCAGACCAAAGGCTTCTTTTTGTGTAGTAACCACCAATAAATCGATAGAGTGATAAAAGAGATCCATTTGATCAACATATCCCAGGAGGTGAATATGTTCTTCCAGTCCGCGCAACTTTATTTGTGATTGAAAACTCTCAAAATCGGCCCCATCTCCTGCTATCAGGAATTTAACCTTATTGTTATTTAAAACACTTGCCAGTTCCAATACATATTCCCAACCTTTATACTGCACCAGGCGCGAAGCGAATCCTACGATCCAATCCGTTTCATTCCACGCGGGCGGCAATGGCAATTTCCTCACTGAATCTACTTCAGGTTTAAAAAATGCCGGATCGATGGCGTTTTTAACGACATAAATTTTTTGCTCATCACCGTAAGCAGTTAAAACGGATTTTATATAATCTGAAACCGCGACAACTTTTCCGGCTTTAAAAACTGCTTTAATCAGATAGCGGTAATACCATTGATCCAGACGGATTGAATCATGTTCGTGGAAAATAAAAACCGGTTTTTCCCGT
>JAJTBH010000363.1 GCA_021287005.1 Anaerolineae bacterium | reverse complement strand
AAGCGCCCAGGGTTACATGAGCTTGAATGGCCAGTTCCTGTAATTGGTGTTGTAAATTCGTTTCGATGCTGGCCGGGCATAAAAAGCGTGCTGCACCGTCATCTTCAAAACCCAGGGTTTTAAGATGGTGACCATAAACGCCCGGTGTAGCCGCGCTGTGATGGTCTACTTCCAATACCGGAAAACGATGAAAACCATCCGAACCATACCATTCGGGATGCTGGCTATAAAGTCCGGCGTCCTGCCGGCCAAGCACGGCCACGGTGAATTCCCGTCCCGATAAATATTCCTCCACCAAAGCGGGCTGGCGATAATTTTCAATAACCCATTTCACCTGCCTGCGCAGTTCAGTCTCGTTATGTGTGATCGATTCAGAACCCATGCCCATCCCCGTGCCCTCGCGAGCCGGTTTAACAAACATCGGAAAGCTCAGCCCCGGATCGATTGTCTCATCACCCGTATCAAACTGCTGAAATCGCGCTGTA
This sequence comes from Anaerolineae bacterium, assembly GCA_021287005.1. GTDB lineage: Bacteria > Chloroflexota > Anaerolineae > Anaerolineales > Anaerolineaceae > JAJTBH01. The sequence continues at coordinate 3,503 of JAJTBH010000363.1, read as the reverse complement.
GGCAGCCCACAATCACGCCAGATGCGTTTGGTGAGGGTTTTATCCAAACCGACTGCATTGGTCAGCACGCGTGAGGCTGTATAAGGAATATGCAACATTTCAAGCAGCGCCGGCACTTGCGCTTCTCGCGCATCGCCGCCCAGTCCTTCGGCAAAATTAAAACAAATATCCGGATTTTCGCGCATTAAATGCAGAGGCAAACCGGTATCTGCCGCCAGAAAAACCGTGCTGTGTCCATGTGATTCAATTGATTTTTGAACTGCCTGGATTGTTTCGATTTTATCAAACTCCGCTCCGGCATCGTGGGGAGCATTTTCACCAACCGGTGTTTTCCCCCTGACATTGGCAATGACCGCCACCCGCCACGGTCTGGCCGGACGCGGACCGGGGTCAGGAGGCTCTTCTTTTTCGGCCTCCGCATTTTCCTGCATCACAACAAATTCTGCATTGTCTTCCATTTTATTTACCTTCTTTTTTCCCGTTATTTGATTTGGTTTGCAGCAATTTGCAAACACTAACGGGTTAGTATAGTCCTATTCATCCAGAATACAAGAGGTGAATTATTTTATTTTTGCACCTTTTGGTTAATATCCTGCTAAAAACGGATTACAGTTTTGTAAATATAATATAAAAATTTCACCCCGATTTGACAAAATTCGGGATGAAATAAACCAAACTATGGAATCATATTGTTTTTACGGAGAGGGTGTAACTGGCGTTTCAGTCGGTACCGGTGTGTCGGTTGGTGAAACACAGGTGATCGAATAGGAGGCCGAGCCTAAAGTTTGATGGTTGGGGTTGTCGATGTAAATACTGGCAGTGCCCGATGTATTACCCGTAAAGACCACAGCTTCACTCACGCCAATGGAACCGGCGGAATCGAAGGTAATGGTATTTACGCTTCCTGGACCGCCGTTACCGGCAAAATGGTAACTGACCGATCCGGAGCGGTTGGCGGTGATGCTGGCCGAAAATGTCACGGTAATTCCGCTGCCGCAGTTGCCCGAAAACGATGATGGGTTGGCGGAAACGGAAACGGATGTAACCGCCAGGCTGGATGGTGTGGCTGTGGCCGTACCCGATGTAACCGTACTGGTGGCCGTTGTGTCGCTCACCACAATGCTGATCCATACCGATTTGTCGGCGTTATCGCCGATGCCAAAACGGCCTCCGGAAGCATTTTGTAACATCCAGTACCCAATGTAAGTGCGTTTATCCGTTGGGGTTTTCATCACGATTGATATATCCACGGTTTCGCCGGGCGCCACGCTTTTAGGCAGAGATACAGGCGAAGAGGCTGAAAGCGCATCGCCGCCCACAAACACCATGGAATAATTGCTGTTCCAGGTGCAGGTGCCGGCATTTAACAAACGCCATGTTTTGGTAAAGGTGGTATCCGGCGCAATGACCGACCCATCCTTGGCTGCTACATCTGCCACAAATGTGGCCTTGTCACAGCGGTTGGCGGCAGTCGACGAAGGTTTTATCAGGGTGATCACGGGTAAAGACGGTGTGACTGTCAGCGTGGGTGTTTCAGTTTTATCAACAGTCGGGGTCACTTTGGCCGCTTCAGTTGCCGCAGCCTGCAAAGTGGACGCCACCGACGTGCCCATTGCCGATACGGTTTGAGCAGCGATGGTTTGAACCACATTCATGTCCGGTGTCGGTGATTCCTCCGTTTCCGTACATGCGCTAAAAATTAAACCTGTAATCAGGATCATTAACATTATTCGATATTTCATCATTAGCCTCCTTGTGAGTGTGAGACAAAAAATTGGGGTTTCTAATTCGACAATCACCCTCTGTCTTCTCAAACAGCCAATTCCCAATAATTCTACTATAGTTTTTTCGGGTTCCGCCAGAATAATATCCCATTTTAATAAAAGGGTTTAATTAAAAAACTGCTGCAAGGTCGATTTTGTTCCCTTACAGCAGTTTTTTATCAAGATTACTGAGTTATTGGGGTTGTTGTTGAGTAATACAATGAATATTGCCACCACCCAACAAAATCTCACGGGCTGCGACTGAAACAACTTTACGATCGGGTAAATATTTTTGCAGAGTTTCTACTGCCAGGCGGTCATGCAAATCGTCAAAAGCGGGAATGACGGCGCCGCCATTACACAGGTAAAAGTTAACATAAGACGCTGCCATGCGGTCACCTTCTTCACGCGGCAGAGTGCCGTCCACGGCATCGACGCCTTCTGATTCATCCGCAGTGATTAAGATCGGGTCGGGCTGGTGTAATTTTACAATTTCCAGCTTGCGGCCGGCTGCATCACTATAACGGCTCAAACGTTCATAGGCATCCTGAGAAATGGGATACTGTGGATCGTTATGATCGTCAGTCCAGGTCAGTGCCACCAGGCCAGGGCGCAGGAAACAACAGATGTTGTCCACATGACCATTGGTCTCATCGTTGTAAACCCCGTTTTGCAGCCACAAAATTTTTGAAGCGCCCGTATATTCTTTAAGATTTGTCTCAATCTCATCGCGTGACAGATCGGGGTTGCGGTTGGGGTTTAAAAGGCATTCTTCGGTGGTTAACAATGTGCCTTCCCCGTCCACATGAATTGATCCGCCCTCCAACACCATCGGTGCGCGATAACGGCCGGCGTTTTCAATTTCCAACACTTTTTGCGCTACGGCATCGTCCAGATCCCAGGGAAAGTATAAACCGCCGTCCAGGCCGCCCCAGGCGTTAAACATCCAATCCACACCACGCAATTGACCTTTGCCATTCACCACGAAGCTTGGGCCCACATCGCGCATCCACGAATCGTTGTTTGACATTTCAACCACGCGGACGTTCGCCGGCAGCATGCCGCGTGCGTTCTGATACTGACGCGCGCTGACGGCCATGCTGACCGGTTCAAATTGGGCGATAGCGCTGGCCACTGCTACAAAAGCTTTTTGCGCCGGTTTAGCACCCAGTCGCCAATTATCGGGCCGCTCCGGCCAGATCATCCACGTGCCTGCGTGCATTGTAAACTCGCCGGGCATATAATAACCGTCTGCCCGCGGCGTAGTTTCAAAAGTTGTTGACATAATTACCTCTTATTTCCGTTTTGAAGCCCACAACATCACTTCGCCGACCACAATTGTCAGCAGCACACCCAGTAATACCGGTGTGGCATAGGACCAATCAATTTCCGTACCAGGCACCCAGATGAAAAACACCAGAGCCTGCACAATGAATAACTCGCAGATGATGGCCAGAATCCAGGCCACCACCTTGCCGCCCGGTAATTGGTAGGGACGTTTGATGTGCGGCTCGGTCAGGCGCAGTTTGAGGAAAGCCGGGAACATGGCCAGGTAAGGCATCAGGAACACAATCGAACTGAATGCAAAAAGTGTCCAGAATAAATCTTCATTGCTGCCGGCCATAAATCCATATACCAGCAGGACCAGGGTTGAGATAATTCCGGTTAATACATAAGCGCCGACCGGAGTCTGGTTTACCGGGTGCATCTTGCTGAAAATACCAGGCAGTTCGCCTTCAT
>JAJTBH010000362.1 GCA_021287005.1 Anaerolineae bacterium | reverse complement strand
CGGTGGTAAAGCAACTACTTTACGCCAGATGGCAGAAAAAACGGCCGATGTGGTTTGCGCCAAAATGGGCGTCAACGCCACCTGCATTACCAAAGATTTGCCGCTGCTTTCTTATCGCGATTATTACAGGCAGCATTAGAGGAGAAAAAACCATGAGCAGTGAAAAATGGACGGTTACTTTTCAAGTCTTTCGTAAGAAAGCAGAGACACCAGGTTATTATGATGATTTTAAACTGGAAGTAGACCCGGATGAATACGTGTTGGATGGTGTCGAACGCGTTTGGGCTTTTCATGATCGTACGGTAACGTTTCGGCATGCCTGTCACCACTCGACCTGTGGCGCATGTGGGATGCGGGTGAACGGTGTTGAAAAATTGACCTGTATTACCCCCATTCGCGAGGTGACTCACAATGGCGGCGTCGTCCGCGTGGAACCTTTGCGCAACTTCCCGGTCGTCAGCGATCTGGCCGTGGATATGGGCAAATTTTACACCCAGATGGATGATGTTAAACACGCTGCGGTAACCCCGGATGTTAAGGAAGCCATTCAGCCCGAAAAACGCCCGGCCGGACCGGTTTCAGATGGATTGGAATTCCCGCGTCTTTCAGATTGTATTGAATGCGGTTTGTGCATCAGCGCCTGCCCCATTTCGGCTTCCAGTCCCGATTATATGGGACCGGCGGTATTGGCCGGCGCCCAACAACACGGCATCAGCGGAGATGCAGGTCTGTTATGCCTGGTTGACTCGGAAGATGGCGCCTGGCGCTGTCACAGTGCTTTTGAATGTTCGGCGGTCTGCCCGTCTTTTGTTGAACCGGGCTGGCGTATCATGGATCTGCGCCGCCAGATTGTGGCGGAACGGATTAAAAATATGTTCGGTGGAGCGAATGATAAAAATAAACCGGTTGAGGTGGCAAAATGAGCGAGAGTCAAAAAGAAAACTTTATCGTTCGGGCTATTAAGTGGTTTGACCCGCGCTGGCGGTCAGTCACAACCTGGGGTTTTATTTTCAACCGAATTGCCGGTTTAGGTCTGACCTTCTACCTGTTTTTACACTTGATCATGTTGGGGAACCTGGCCAAAGGGCCCGAAGCTTACGACGGTTTTATTGCCATGGTGCATAACCCCTTATTCCTGATTGGCGAAGTGTTGGTGGTTTCGGCCGGTTTTATTCACGGCATCAACGGCATTCGCATTGGCCTCAACAGTTTTGGTATCGGCGTCAGATATCAAAAACAAATGCTGGTGGGTGCGCTGTTAATTGCTGTGCTTGCCAGTCTGTATTTTGCATTTCGCATGTTCACCGCGTAATGTGAAAATAAGGTTAATAAAGACGAAGGAGATTTATTATGCAAGATGCATCGGCTGGACCTAAATCTGGTGAGGGCATGTGGTTGTGGTTGGCAAAAATTGTTTCCGGTGGATTAATTTTCTTTTTTCTGCTGCTTCATTTTGTGGTTAACCACCTGGTAGCCATCGGAGGCTTGTTAAAATGGGCTGATGTGGTGCAATATTACCTTAACCCGGTAATTCCGGTTGTAGAAGGACTGTTTTTGATTTTTGTTGTTTCACACGCTCTGATGGGCCTGCGCAGTGTTATTTTGGATCTTAAACCGACGCGGGCATTGTTAAAAGTTTTGGACGGTTTGTTCGTTATTATTGGTATTGTTGCCGTTGTATACGGTATCTGGTTAATTAATGCAATTGTGGCCCACGGAAGGGTCTTATAATCACTGGAAAGTAGCTAATTATTATGGTAGGTCTGGTTATTGTATCTCATAGTCGGGCGTTGGCGAATGCCCTGTTTGATTTGATCAAGCAGGTCACGATGGAGCCTATTCCCATTGCCGTTGCCGCGGGCGTTGGCCCGGATCGCAGTGAGTTCGGGACGGACGCGATTGAAATTATGGAAGCCATTCAATCGGTGTTTTCTCCCGACGGCGTTATGGTAATGATGGACCTTGGCAGCGCGGTTTTATCATCACAGATGGCACTGGATTTATTGCCGCCGGAAATTGCGGAAAAAGTGCGTTTTTGCGGCGCACCCCTGGTGGAAGGCAGCATTGCGGCATCGGTGCGAATCGGTCTGGGCAGCGACCTGGACAGTATTTACCGTGAAGCCCTGCAAGCTTTACATCCAAAAAATGAGCAGCTTGGCATCCCGGACGAATCAGCGCCCGTTATGCAGGAAGCGCCCATCCCGGTTACGGAAGATAATAACAGACAGCAGGTTGTTTTAACTTTAAAAAATTTGCACGGTTTGCATGCCCGTCCGGCAGCAAGATTTATTAAAACCGCTTCATCATTTGATGCAAACATTACGGTGCTTAACCAGACAACGGGTAAAGGGCCGGTTTCGGCCAAAAGCCTGAATGCCCTGGCGACCCTGGGGGCAATTGAAAATCATCAAATTTTAATTTCTGCTTCCGGCCCACAGGCTGGCGAAGCCCTTTCAGCTCTTGCTGCCCTGGTGGAAGACGGGTTTGGCGAAACAGAACTGGCTTTGGCAGAAAATGCCGCTCCCGCAGAAAAGACACTCAAACGCGGGCCGGGAACCGGTCCTTTGAATCTGGCGACGGTGCATGAAGTGCAGGCTGTGCCCATCTCGGAAGGTATTGCCCTGGGTGAAATTTACCATTATGTCGCGGCACTGCCGGAAGTCAGTGATGAGCGAGTGGAAGATACGCAAAAAGAAACGGAACGTTTACGCGCCGCGATTAATTCAACCGCCGCCGAGATTGAAATACGCCGCACGAAATTACAAAAGAGCGTTGGCGAGGAAAATGCCGCTATCTTTGATGCTCATCTGTTAATTTTGCAGGACCCCGATATATTTGACCAGGTTCGTGAGCTGATTTCAAAAGAGAAGTTAAATGCCGCGGCTGCCTGGTTAAAAATAATGCGCCAGGTGGCCGAAACATATAAAAATCTGCCTGACGAATATATGCAACAGCGTTCGGTGGATGTTCTGGATGTGTGCAACCAGGTATTACTGGGTTTGACCGGTAAAAATGAAGCGGCAACCATCCAGTTTGAGCACCCCGTGATTTTGTTTGCGGAGGATATTACTCCCACAGAAACTTCACAGCTTAATATGAACCAGGTTCTGGCGATCATTACGGTGGGGGGTGGTCCGACGTCGCATGCCGCCATACTGGCGCGCGCATTGGGCATTCCGGCCGTGTCGGGTGTTAATCCGTCTCTGGGCGTTTTAAAAGCCGGTTCAACCATTGCAGTAGATGGTTTTAAGGGCAGGATTATTATTAATCCGAGTCAAGACGAACAAGACGCGTTAAATTCGGCCCGCCAAAAATGGCTGGATCAACGTCAACAACTGTTGGCCAAAAGTCACGAACGCGCTCAGTTGAAAGACGGTCAGCGGGTTGAAATTGTGGCTAACATCGGCAGCGCCGCAGACGCGCGGGCTGCCATGAAAAATGGAGCAGAGGGTGTGGGGTTATTGAGAACCGAATTTTTGTTCTTAACCAGACAGACCCCACCGGGAGAAGAAGAACAATATCAGGCGCTTTGCCAGATTGGCGAAGCAATGGGCGATCTGCCCATTGTGGTGCGCACCCTGGACGTGGGCGGCGACAAGGAACTGCCCTATATCGATATGCCGCCGGAAGAGAATCCTTTCCTGGGTGTACGCGCCATCCGGCTTTCATTACAACGCACCGACCTTTTTATGACTCAATTACGCGCCATCTTAAGGGCTGCGGAGAATTATAACTTCCGCATTATGTTCCCCATGATATCCAGCCTGGATGAAGTATTGCAGGTGCGCCAATGGGTTGAAAAAGCCCATGAAAGTTTGTCAGCGGATAAAATAAATCACCGCTGGCCGATTGAAACCGGTATTATGGTTGAGATTCCTTCTGCCGCCGTACTCAGCCGCGTGTTGGCCCCACATGTTGACTTTTTCAGCATCGGCACCAACGACCTGACACAATATACCCTGGCTGCCGAGCGTGGCAACCCGGCCCTCGCAAACCTGG
>JAJTBH010000361.1 GCA_021287005.1 Anaerolineae bacterium | reverse complement strand
TTTTGACATGATCACGCACTTTTTCCCTTTTATTTATATTAAAGATCATCTTGAATGGGGGCTGCCCGGAGAGCTTTTTTCACCTGAAAAATTATTGCTGGATGCGTGGCGAAACTTGAAAATCGGCGGGCTTTACTTAATCGTTAACCAGGGGGATCAGGAATATCAAAAACAAAAAGAAATGCTGACAAATATCGGCGCTCAGATAAAGGTTTCCTTTTGTATGCAATCGCCTCTGTACCGGTATGATAACGAGCATTATATTATGGCGGCGGTGAAAAATGAATGAACAGATATCAATCGGTTTTACCGCTATGGAGCATATTCGGTTTTTAACTGAAAATATTGGGCCAAGACCCGCAGGAAGTTTACAGGAACAACGCGGGTTGGATTATGCCGCCGAACAATTAATTCGGAACGGTTATAAAACGCAGCAAAGCCCGGTTTCTTTTGCCCCCAATCCTGCTTTTTATATTGAAAATATTCTGGCCGGAATAATAATTATTTTGGCAGGTTGGGGATGGTATTACCTGCCCTGGTTAACGCTGTTATCGCCACTTTTGCTGTTGTTGATACCTGAATTGGAAAGGTGGAATGAAACACACAGGCCCCATACGAGAAAAAGCGCCAATCTTTTTGGCAGTGTTGAAGATGAAGATTATGATAAACCATTAATTATTTTTTGCGCTCATGTTGATAGCGCACCAGCAATGGCGGTTGATCATCCACTGCTGGTTGGATTATTTGCCCATGGAATGACCATTCTACAACGTTTGGCGATATTTATCTTATTTTTATCCATAGTTCATTTAATTGGTTTTTCACTGCCTTTTAGCATTTACCTGCCGTTGGCAATCATCACCAGCCTGGTAGGTCTATGGTTTGCCGGGACGGATTTAATCAATCAATTAAATCGAAAAAAAGGATATACAACGGGGGCGATTGATAACGCATCGGGAGTCGGTTTAACCCTGGCACTGGCTGAACATTTTGCTGTATCCGGCGTACCCAGACGATTACGTCTGGGGTTCCTGGTAACGGGGGCAGAAGAAACCGGTTTGCATGGGGCAATGGCTTTTGCAAAATCAAACCTGATTCAGAAACAAAAAACGCTGGTGATAAACCTGGATATGGTTGGGGCCGGACGAGATGTTTTGATTGTTGAAAAAGAAGGTTCCCTGTTTACTTATAAAACACCGGTTGAGTTGAATAAACTGTTTTTAAATGTATGTCCACAAGCCAAATTAACCTGGTATTCCTTAAAAAGCGGAGATTTTGCGGCATTCTTGGCTGCCGGTGTCGATGCGATTTCAATTCAGACGACAGGGAACGACCAGGCCGAAGCGGTTTACCATACCGTTAATGACACGTTTGATGCCGTTGATATTCAATCATTGGAATTAACCGGTCAAGCGTTGGTTCGTTATGTGGATATGCTGCCATATTCTCAATGGGCGATGACGAAAAACGACTAATCTCAATAAAAGTACCCTTTTTGGGGTAGTTGAAATAAAATTCAACTATGATATAATCTCAAAATAAGAATAAATAAGGAGGTTTGATTATTGGATAATTAAATTAAATATTTGGAAAATTGAACATAGCGCAAGGCTCATTGGGGGAGCAAAAGAGTGACGAGGAGGAAGGTTCTTCATCGCGAGGTGAAGTTAACCGGTATCAACCGGGAAAATCGAAAGATCAGCGGATGCCTTCCAGGTCGAATGACCTGAACTTTTTTCCAAACTAATAATTAAATAAATAATTACACCGCGTAGGGGCGCGGCGGTATGGTTTGTTAATTCAATAAAATTGTACCGGTCAACCAGGTTGAAGGGAGCTTTTATTTACCCGACTTCACTGTAAATTGGCGTATCTTTACGCCTTTAAATTACCTTTAACGTACCTGTTGTTTATTAGCAGGGAAATAAAAATTACTAACCTGAGGAGGTTGGCATGTGTGGTATTGTAGGTTACATCGGTGAAAAAGATTCAAGCGAGATCGTGATTAACGGTCTGCGTAAATTGGAATATCGCGGTTACGACTCGGCTGGAATTGCCGTTTTGCAGGAAGGCAAAATTGAAGTTCGTCGGGATGTAGGGAAATTAAGTAAATTGGAAGCCCTGGTTAATATAAATCCGGTGCATGGAACGATAGGTATCGGACATACACGTTGGGCAACACACGGTGAACCCAGCGCGCGGAATGCGCATCCGCATGTTGGTACAACCGGTGAGGTGGTGGTGGTGCATAACGGCATTGTCGAAAATTTTTTGGAATTAAAAGAAGATTTAATTGCCGAAGGCGCCACATTTAATTCAGACACCGACACCGAAACAATCGTTTTATTAGTCGAACGTTACCTTGCCACCGGTTTAAATCTAACCGCGGCCGTACGCGAAACGCTAAAAGTTATTAAAGGCGCTCATGGTGTGGTGGTGATGTCTTCACGTTACCCCGATCAGATTGTGGCTGCTCGCATGGGAAATGCGGGTGGGGTTTCGATTGGCCTGGGTAAGGGTGAAAATTTTGTAGCTTCCGATATTCCGGCCATTCTTGAACATACCCGCAACCTGGTTTTCCTTGAATCACGGCAAATGGCCGTGGTTACTCGTGAGGGTGTGGAAGTCACAACTCTGGAAGGCGATAAAGTTGAATATGAAGTGCATAATGTGGGTTGGGACCCGATATCGGCTGAAAAAGGCGCCTATCGCCATTTTATGCAAAAAGAAAGTCGCGAACAGGTGCGCAGCCTGACCGATACACTGGCCGGACGGGTCGATTTTGATCATTGTACGATTCGCCTGCCGCAATTAAACCTGACCGAAGAACTCGCCAAACGGATAGATAAAATATATATCACAGCTTGTGGTACGGCAGCGCACGCCGGCATGGTTGGAAAAATATATCTGGAAAGATTCGCGAAAATTCCCACCGAAGTGGCGATTGCCTCCGAGTTTCGTTACCATGAACCGATCGTCACACCCAATACGGTTGTACTGGCTATCAGCCAATCGGGTGAAACGGCCGATACGCTGGCAGCCATGGATGAAGGCCGCAAACGCGGCGCAACGCTCTGGTCAATCGTAAATGCAATCGGCTCGCAGGCCATGCGCCTGGCTGATGGATATATATCCATGCAGACCGGACCGGAAATTGGTGTAGCATCTACCAAGGCATTCACAGCGCCATTATTGGACCTGTATATGCTTGCCGTGTTATTGGGTGAAAAACGCGGTACGTTGAGTGAGGAGGAACGCCGCCGGCTGGTGGCCGACCTGGCAGTCATTCCGGATATTGTCGGCCAGTGCCTGGACCGTGAAGAAGATGTGGTCAAGGCGGCGCGAGAGTTAAAATATATTCGTAATGCGCTTTACCTGGGACGCGGTGTAAACATGCCGATCGCTTATGAGGGCGCGTTAAAACTGAAAGAGATCTCTTATATTCATGCCGAAGGTTATCCGGCTGGTGAAATGAAACATGGCCCGATTGCCCTGATTGATCGTGATATTCCTGTGCTGGCGATTGCGCCTAAAGATCCCTGGTATGAAAAGATGATCAGCCAGATTGAACAGGCGCGTGCTCGCGGCGGCCCGGTAGTGGCGGTTGGAACGGACGGCGATGAACGAATTCGAAACCTGGCGGATTATGTTTTTTCCATTCCAGCTACACCCTGGCTGTTAACCCCCGTTGTTACGGTGATTCCGCTGCAATTACTGGCCTACCATATTGCCACATTGCGCGGCCTGGATGTTGATCAGCCAAGAAACCTGGCCAAGTCAGTGACTGTGGAGTGATTTCTATTCGGGAGTTGGTATAAAAAAAACGATTTATAACTTTACCTGAGGCGGGTAAAGCTAAGTTAAATCAAAACACACTTCCAAAAATATAAAAAGGAAAGTGTGTTTTGATTTTAAATAATGATCATGTGCGGAATAATCCAAAATTTTATTTTGGATTATTGAGAATTGAGGCGGAAAAATCAACCAGGCGGATGAAGATTTTTAC
>JAJTBH010000360.1 GCA_021287005.1 Anaerolineae bacterium | reverse complement strand
ATTAAACGAGGCGGCGTCCTGCTCGTTCAGCTTATTTTGAATGTCGTTTAAATATTCGGGGTATTTGGCGGCAAAGGCCTGATAATCCTGACCGGACAGAGCGCTATCCATATCGGCGGGCAGCATGGCATGATTCAGCGGTAACACGGCGCTGATATAATAAACACCGTCGGAGGTGAGGCCCTGAAAGGTATAAAAAAGGTCCTGGTTGTTAACCGGGTTTAAAGATTGTGCGCCCTGACTGATAAACCGCACCCCATCCCCATTGGCAAAGTGAATATATTTTATCTGGGCATGAAAAACCTGGGCGACATTCCAGATGGGTAAAAAGGGCATGTTACCCGACGAAACGGAAGGACGATTAACCAGAAGCGTTTTTAACGAATCCACCTCTTTGGTGACATTGTCGGGGTCGAGATTCCTGTATTCGTCTATCGGAAAAATATCAATCCGCGCTTCGAGGAAATGACTGGGGAGCGTGTAACCCTGGAAAGTGAAACGGTAAGTAGTGGGGTTAACTTCAAAAGGCGGCATATCATTGGAGACCGGGGCGCTGGCTTGCAGCGTCTGGGCATTCACGTTTTGAGCCAGTGCGGGGTCATAAACAAAGGAAAACCCTTCATAATAGGCATTGGGCTGCTGCGGCGCCGGGGAGGGTTGGACGGTCTCGGCGGCAACCGGAGGATTCTGGGTTTCAAGCTGAACGGCAGTTTCCAGGGGCGGGTTGGCATGCTGATCTGCGCGCTGCGGAAAAGAACAGGCCAACACCCCGGCGATTAAAACAGATAAAACTAAAATTGATTTTAGAATGGCTTTATTCATTTATTATTTCTCCAATAATTGGCAGGTTTCCCCACAAAGAATTTGTATATTGTAATGGATAGTGATTAAAGCCGTCAAATAATAAATATCTGGCGGGAGAAAAACGCTTAACATACAACCTTAAATCTTAATAAGTATTAATAAAAAAAACTCCTCCGAGAAGAACCCGGAGGAGCAAAACTTTAGAGGTGATTCAAAATCAGGCTTTATACTGGCGCAGAGCAGACCAACCGGCATACTGAGCGGCATCACCGAGTTCGGTTTCGATGCGCAGCAACTGGTTGTATTTGGCAACGCGGTCAGAACGGGCGGGGGCGCCGGTTTTGATCTGGCCGGTGTTGAGGGCAACTGCCAGGTCGGCAATGGTGGAGTCTTCGGTTTCGCCGGAGCGGTGCGAAGTGACTGCGCGCCAGCCATTGCGGTGGCACATTTCCACGGCTTCGATGGTTTCGGTGAGGGAACCGATCTGGTTAACTTTCACGAGCAGGGCGTTGCAGGCGTTTTCTTTGATGGCACGAGCCACGCGCTGAGGATTGGTCACCAACAAATCGTCGCCGACGATCTGGATTTTGTCGCCAACTTCTTTGGTGAGCAGTTTCCAGCTCTCCCAGTCGTCCTGAGCCAAACCGTCTTCAATTGAGACGATCGGGTACTGTTCAATCCAGTTCTTCCAGAAACCGACCATTTCTTCACCGCTGAGCATTTTGCCTTCTTTGCGCAGGTTATACTTTTTGGTGTTTTCATCGTACAGTTCGGAAGCAGCCGGGTCGAGGGCGATGGCCACATCGGCGCCGCGGCCGGCTTTAAAACCGGCTTTTTCGATAGCTTCGAGGATTACTTCGACGGCTTCGGAATTGGCTTTTAATGCCGGAGCGTAACCGCCTTCATCGCCCACCAGGGTGGTATAACCACGGGATTTGAGGACTGATTTTAAGGCGTGATAAATTTCAGCACCCCAGCGCAGACCTTCAGCAAAGCTGGGCGCACCGAAGGGCATCACCATAAATTCCTGAGCATCCGTAGACTGCCAGCCGGTGTGAGCGCCACCGTTGAGGATGTTCATCATGGGCACGGGTAATACATGGGCATAAACGCCACCCAGGTAGCGATAGAGCGGCAAACCAACGGCATTGGCGGCTGCTTTGGCAACGGCCAGGCTGGTGCCTAAAATGGCATTGGCGCCGAATTTGGATTTATTGGGGCTGCCATCCAGTTCGAGCATGGCTTTGTCGATCGATTTTTGCTCAAGCGCGTCCCAACCGACCAGTGCTTCTGCAATTTCGTTGTTGACATGATCAACGGCTTTTAATACGCCTTTACCCAGGTAATGTGATTTATCGCCGTCGCGTAATTCGAGTGCTTCGTGAACACCGGTAGATGCGCCGGAGGGAACAGCGGCACGGCCCCAACTGCCATCAGCCAGAACCACTTCCACTTCGACGGTAGGATTTCCTCGAGAATCGAGGATCTGTTGACCAAAAACTGACTCAATCGTTGTATCCATTTTTTTCCTCTTTAGTTAAAAGGTATATCAGATTCAATATATATCACCTTGGATGATAATCATGGTTAAGTATAATATAAATTAACGAATCCCACACGATTTAATTTAATTAAAATAAAAAATTTTACATCGGGTAACCACCGCTGAAGGGTTGCGGCGGGTTATTAACCTGGAAAAAACCCAATAATTTAACTGAATTTCGGGCAATTTTTGACAAAAGATGAACCATTTTGCACAAAATGTGCTTAAAGCAGCGCCGGAAGTTTGAACAAATGTAGGAAGAGATGAATGTATGTGCAAGTTGGTTAAATCAGCCTTTTCTACCCTTTTCCGAATCCATAAAAGGAGATTATAATAAGTGAAGTTATATCGATAAAATTATATCGATATAACCATATCAATAAGTATATATCGATATTCGATAAAAGCATTTCTCAAGAACGAGAAGAGTCGCTAAAATCATTCTATAAAGATCGGAGGATAAAAACGATGTTAACCCCTGGCATTTCAAAACAGACCTTGCGAAGATTACCGTTTTATTTAAGCTACCTGAAATCTTTGCGAAAAGATATGCCGGATTTTATCTCGGCGACTGCCATTGCCGACGCACTCAAGTTAAACCAGGTGCAGGTCCGCAAGGACCTGGCGTTTGTCAGCTCATCGGGACGTCCCAAGGTGGGGTACAGAACCCAGGATTTAATCAGCGAAATTGAAAGCTTTTTAGGTTACAACGAAACCGATAATGCCATTATTGTAGGGGCCGGCAGACTGGGCAAAGCCTTGATGAATTACGAAGGCTTCAAAGAATACGGACTCAACATATTAGCGGCATTTGACACCAACGCCGACCTGGTAAACACCGAAGGTTCCGATAAACCGATCATGCCCATGAATAAATTAAGAGATTTTTGTGTGGGTTTAAAAATACGGATCGGCATCATAACCGTTCCGTCTGAATATGCTCAAGATGTTTGTGACGCGCTGGTAGGCAGCGGGGTTCTGGCGATCTGGAATTTTGCCCCGGTGCATTTACGGGTACCTGAATATATTATTGTTCAAAATGAAAATATGGCCTCATCCCTGGCCGTATTATCGAACCACCTTAATCAAAAACTTAGCGATAAAAACATATTAAAAGTTGGATAGGAGATCTGGAATGAAAAACGAAAAGAATCGCGAAATCATTGACAGCGTCGAAAAACTTGAGGCCGCGATTGGGAGAATAAAAGCGACGCAGCGTATTTTTGCCACTTTTAGCCAGGAACAGGTTGATAAAATCTTTTTTGAAGCAGCGGCTGCCGCCAATCAGAAACGTATTTGGCTTGCCAAACTGGCTGTTGAAGAAACTGGAATGGGCGTGGTTGAAGACAAAGTTATTAAAAATCACTACGCCTCCGAATACATCTATAATGCTTACAAAGACAGCAAAACCTGTGGGGTGATCGAAAGCGATTCCGTTTATGGAATTAAAAAGATTGCCGAACCCATCGGTGTGATTGCCGCAGTTATTCCGACTACCAATCCGACTTCTACAGCGATTTTTAAAACCCTGCTGGCCCTCAAAACCAGAAACGGCATCATCATCAGCCCGCACCCGCGCGCCAAAAACAGCACCATTGCGGCCGCCAAAGTTGTGCTTGAAGCCGCAGTTGCCGCCGGAGCACCCGAAGGCATCATCGAATGGGTTGACGTG
>JAJTBH010000359.1 GCA_021287005.1 Anaerolineae bacterium | reverse complement strand
TTTATCGGGGGCGGGCAGATAGGTGCGAACCACGTTGCGGTATGACAGGGTCAGAGTCTGGCTGAAATCAAATTTGGCTTCTTCCAGCATTTTCTTGGCTTCTTCGGGATTGTAATCGTACCATTTCACATCGGGGCTGGCGCCGGGATTGAAGGAATCGGGCACGAAGTTGTTGGCAACCGTGGAACCTTTGGGATAATACTGGTCGACAATGCGTTGGCGGTCGATGGCCATAGACAGGGCTTCACGAACCTTGACATCATTGTAGGGGGCTTTGTCAACATTAAAGCCGATGTAGAAGATGTTCATACCTTCGCGAGGATAGAGGGCCAGATTGCTGTCGCCCTGAATGGTTTCAAAATCTTCAGGAGCGGGGTTATCAATGCCATCCACCTGGCCGGATTGCAGCTCAAGCAAACGCTGAGCAGCCTGTTCGGACCAGCGGAAGACCAGGGTCTTGATTTTGGCTTTTTCGCCCCAGTATTCGGGGTTGGCTTCGAAGGTGATGCTGTCGCCGCGTTTCCATTCGGTCATTTTGTATGGGCCGGTACCGTTGGGCTGTTCGCTCATTTTTACGGAATCGCCTTCATTGGCATCCAGATAATCTTTGTCCTGAATGGCAAAGACATCAAATGCAACTTTAGCGGGGAATGCCGGGTCGGAAGTGCACAGGGTGAATTTGACGGTATGTTCATCGACGGCTTCGATGGACTTAAATTCGCCGCCATATTCGCAGTCGGGAGCGGAGACCTTCATTAAATCAGCAGCAGGGGCTGCAGCTTCGGCAGTGGGAGCTTCAGCAGCAGGGGCTTCAGTGGCAGCAGGCGCCTCGGTGGGTTGCTCGGCTGCGGGGGCAGCGGGAGCAGCCGTCGGGGTGGCTGCGGGTGCGCAGGCGGTTAAAGCCATGCTCAGCACCATCATGACAGACACCAAAGTGAATAGTGTTCTTGTTTTCATTACTCCTCCTAGAGAAATTGGCTGACGGATGGGGAATATTCACAAAAATTCCCCATCCATTAATGAAAGGATTGTATAACATTTAATAAACGAATGTCAATAGAATTTACTGACTAATGGCACAATTTTACCCAAATTGATCAGCGTAATGACAGGCTACCAGATGTCCCGGACGTAATTCACGCAATTGCGGTTGTATTTCAGTGCAGTCTTTTTTGGCAAAAGGACAACGCGGGTGAAAACGGCATCCACTGGGCGGGTCAATCGGGTTTGGAATTTCACCTTCCGGCATATTCTGCGTTCGCCGTGAATGCGGATCAGGCACCGGAACTGCTGCCAACAAAGCCCGGGTATATGGATGCATCGGGTGGCTGTAAATTTCCGGCAAATCTCCCAGTTCGGCGATCTGTCCCAGGTAAAGAATGGCAATCCGGTCACATATATATTTGGCGGTTGCCAGATCATGCGTGATAAACAGATAAGTCAGTGAATATTCTTTTTTTAATTGGACCATTAAATCCAGCAGCATGGCGCGCACACTGACGTCTGCCATGGCGATCGGTTCATCAGCCAGAACCAGTTCCGGGCGGGTAATTAGAGCGCGTGCAATCACCACCCGCTGGCGCTGCCCGCCTGAAACCTGATGGGGATATTTATTAAAAAAGTAATTGGGCGGCGTCAAGCCAACTTTTTCCATGATACTCAAAGCCGTGTCACGATGCGTTGCAGCCTGTTCAGGAAAATGGATTTTTAGCCCCTGAGAAATGCTGTCGCCGAGGGTCATGCGTGGATTTAATGACGCCATTGGGTCTTGAAAAATCACCTGCATGCGCCTGCGCATTTTTCGTAACGCTTCGGGCTGCAAAGAAGACAGGTCGACACCGTCAAATTTCACCTGTCCTTCGGTTGGCGTTTCCAGGCCAATCGCCAGTCGTCCGATAGTGGTTTTGCCGCTACCGCTCTCTCCCGCCAGGCCAAAGGCTTCACCGCGTTTAATGGTGAACGAAACGCCATCAACCGCACGTACATGTTTTAAATGTCTACCGGCAAAAAATTGATCCAGAAAATTCTTTTCAACCGGGAACCATTTTTTTAGATTTTTGATCTCTACCAGATCGTTTTGTTTTTCTGCTACCATAACGGCTCCCTTTTATTTTTCAGACAAAACGGCTTGTTCTTGTTTGAGCGGGTGATCCTGATACAACCAGCAGTGCACCAGGTGTTTCGGTGCAGCTTCTTGTAAGGCAGGCTCCAGCTTTGAACAAATCGGCATGGCCACGGGGCAGCGTGGATGGAAGCGGCATCCCGTCGGTGGGAAGGTCAAATTGGGCGGTTCCCCCGGCATTTTATACAGTTCTTCATTTTCATCCATGCGAATGCTCGGCACCGACTTTAATAAACCACGTGTATAAGGATGTTTCGGGTTATCAAAAACATCGAACACCGAACCAATTTCCACAATTTTTCCGGCATACATAACGGCCAGCCGGTCAGCGGCTTCTGCGACGAGGGCAATATTATGGGTGATCATCAATAATGTAACGCCAAATTCTTCCCGAATCTCGCGCAACTGGTCCACCAGTTTGGCTTCCACAATCACATCCAATGATGTCGTGGCTTCATCGGCCACAATCAAGTGAGCGTTTAATAACAAACCCAAACCAATCATCACCCGTTGGCGCATGCCGCCCGAAAGTTGGTGCGGATACGAATTCAAGCGCCGTTCTTGAATGCCCAACCGTCCGATTAAAGTTCGGACGCGCTCCAGCGCTTTTTCCATCTGCATTTTCTGTTCATGCACCTGAATGGCCTCAACCATGTGTTCATCCACGCGCTGCACCGGATTAAGCGAGGTCATCGGGTCCTGGAAAATCATGCTGGTCATTCGCCCGCGAAAATCGCGCATCTGGCGTTGATTGTATTTCATAATATCTTCGCCTTCAAAAATGATCTGCCCGCTCTTAATTTCATTGGGCGGCGTAATCATACGCATGAGGGCTTTTCCCAGGGTGCTTTTTCCGCAGCCGCTTTCGCCAACCAGACCCAGAATCTCGCCGCGATAAATATCCAGTGAAACATTATCGACCGCGTTGATCAGTCCCAGGCGGGTATGATAGGTAACCGTCAGGTTACGAACCTGTAACAAAATCTCTTTTTCAGATTCCATAATTGACTCCTCCACTATAACTCGGCCAGCCGGGGGTTTAAAATTTCCGAAAGGCTCTCACCCAACATGCTGAAGGAAAGAGTCACCATCGATACCATTAAACCGGGGAAGGTGATTAACCACCACGCCCGCCGGATATAATCCTGGCCGCGGGCCAGATCGATGCCCCAGTCGGGTGTGCTTGGCGGCAAACCCAGGCCTAAAAAGCTTAAAGCTGCTTCCGTTAAAATGGCGTCGGCAACGTTAACCGAAAAAATGATGACCACTGAAGAAATTACATTTGGGAAAATATACTTCCACAAAATCGTCCACGGTTTGGTACCCAGGCTCTTGGCTGCTTCCACATATAATTCCTGCTTAACCGAAAGAGTCTGGCCGCGCACGATCCTGAAATAGGTCGGAATATAAACAACGGCAATGGCAACAATAATATTGCCGATACCCTGCCCCAAAACGGAAGCAATGGCAATCGCCAGAATCAAACCGGGGAAGGTATACAAAGCATCCATCACCAGGGTCATGACCCGGTCAAAGGGACCACTGACAAACCCTGAAATCAGGCCCAGGGGCACGCCAATTACAAAAGCCGCCAGGGCTGAAGTCAGGCCGACAATCAAGGCAATCCGCGTTCCCCAGATGATGCGGCTGAAAACGTCTTGCCCAATCTGGTTGGTTCCCATGATAAAAGCGGTTTGTTCTTTGGCAGATACGGGCCCGGCTACTGTCAAATCCGGCATACTCGTCAGCAAATCATCTGCTTCTTCATGGGTACTGATAAAACCGTCCAGTTTTTTATCATTCAGGTCTTTTAGTCCGGCGTCAACCGAATCAAAACGGCGCGGTCTAGGCTGGCCGGTAGCGCCGCTGGCCTGGTTAATTGCAGTCACCGCTTCTCGCAAA
>JAJTBH010000358.1 GCA_021287005.1 Anaerolineae bacterium | reverse complement strand
GGATTTAGCGGTATAAATTTAGACCGGTTTTGAGATAGACAACGAGCACAAACAGACGAAGCGTCCTCCATTTCTGGAGGACGCTTTTTGATTATAAGGCAACTGCGGTGGGCGTGATGTAAAAATAGTGGCTGAAAGTTTGCGAAGGCTGCTTCTGTAAGAAACATTGTATTATTCATACATATATGACCTATAATATATTAATTGATGCATGTAGTCTGCTGTTTGGCCAATCGTTTATATAAGAGGCCATTCGGGGTTTATACAAACAGATGTAGAAAACATAATAAAACAGTTTAATCTACCAATTGAGTACTGGCGCAAAATATAAATTTTTATAAGGAGTAACCTTTATGGGAACGGCAAGTGTTCAAGGGCAAATTTGGGGAGCACGAGCGAAAGACTGGGCAGATGTACAGGAGCGTGTGGCTGTCCCACTTTTTGAGGTCGTTTTACAAAAAACTGCGGTGGGTAAAAACACATCAGTTCTGGATATTGGGTGCGGGTCGGGTATATTTTGTGAAATGGCGGCAAAACGCGGTGCGCGGGTCAGTGGGCTGGACGCTTCAGAGCAACTTTTAGCCATTGCTCGCGAGCGTGTGCAATCTGGCGATTTCCGAACAGGTGAAATGGAAGAATTACCTTATGACGATCAGGCATTTGATGTAGTAACGGGCTTTAGTTCGTTTCAATTCGCTGCCAACCCCATCAAGGCGCTCCAAGAAGCAAGTCGTGTATCGCGGACCGGAACGGTTGTAATTGCTGTTTTTGGTAAGCCGGAAGAGAGTGAGTCCACAGCCTATATTAAAGCCATCGGTTCATTATTACCTCCTTTGCCATCAGGCGCTCCTGGGCCATTTGCGCTTTCAGCAGATGGTGCACTAGAGGCCCTTACCATCAAATCGGGGTTGACTCCTGCGGCTGTAAAAAAGGTTGAATGTCCGTGGGATTACCCAGACGAAGAGACTGCATTGCGTGGTTTATTGTCATCGGGTCCCGCGATACGTGCAATCCAGGAAAAAGGCGAAGATATGGTGCGTGACCTCATTTTGAAAGTTATCGTTCCGTTCAAAACAAGGTCGGGTGGATATCATTTGACGAATAACTTCCATTATTTGATCGCAGCAGCTTAATCATCTGGCGATAGTTTATGAACTTTCTTGTCTGGCAGCGGGTAGGGGGGCGCCTTTTGATTGTTATGCCTCTTTGCCGCATACGTGAAAAACCGCTTATTTACCATGAAATTCCGTAATCAAATAGCGGAATTTCATGGTATTATAAAATTATGATTGAGCGTACTCATCTCAGACAAATCATCCAGCGGAAAATTGAAGCCAATCGAGTCGTAGCCTTGATCGGCCCCCGGCAGTGCGGCAAAACCACCCTGGCGCGCGCGTTTGTCTCACCCGACTCCGTTAATTATTTCGACCTGGAAGATCCATTGAGCCTGGCGCTGCTCGACCAGCCCATGACCGCTTTACAGGATCTAACCGGCCTGGTGGTTATCGATGAGATTCAGCGGCGGCCGGAACTTTTCCCTGTGCTGAGAGTGTTGGCAGATCGCAACCCGCTCCCGGCTCGTTTTTTGATCCTGGGGAGTGCTTCTCCTGAGCTTTTACGCCAATCATCTGAGAGCCTTGCCGGGCGCATCTCCACCCTTTCCATGAGCGGATTCAGCCTTGAGGAAGTGGGATCACAGGCGCAAAACGCCCTCTGGCGTCGTGGTGGTTTTCCACTTTCATTCACCGCACCCAGCGAAGAAACCAGCCTGGAGTGGCGTAAAGATTTTGTGTCGACATTTTTGGAGCGGGACATTCCCCAATTTGGGTTCAGCATTCCTTCCACCAGTCTGTTCCGCTTCTGGAGTCTGCTGGCCCACTATCACGGGCAGGTCTGGAATGCGGCCGAAGCTGCCCGTACCCTGAACGTCAGTGAAGGTACGGCGCGCCGGTATGTCGATTTGCTCCAGGACCTGTTTATGGTGCGACTGCTTCAACCCTGGTATGCCAACCTGGGAAAACGGCAGGTGAAGTCTCCGAAAGTTTATATTCGAGACACGGGGTTACTCCATGTTCTCCTGGGTATCCGCACCGAGCAGGAACTACTTTTGCACCCGCGCAGCGGCGCGTCCTGGGAAGGTTTCGTCATCGAAGAGACGATCAAGGCGGCTGTTCCAGAGGAAGTGTATTTTTGGGGTACCCATTCCGGGGCCGAATTGAACCTGCTCATGATTAAGGATGGCAAGAAAATTGGCGTGGAATGTAAACGCGTTGACGCGCCGCGCCTGACGCCATCCATGCGGGCGGCAATGCAGGATCTGGAATTAACCACCTTACTGGTCATTTACCCCGGATCAAAACACTATCCATTAGCCGAAAATATTGAGGCTGTGCCGCTTTCCAACCTGACTGAAATAATTGCTGCCTTAAAAAATAACCAGTGATTGTTATAAAATCACGCCACCCCAATTATCATGCGACTCGATCCGCATGCCCGGGTACACATAGTGCACACGCTTCTCACCGAAGCCGAGCAGGAAGCGTGCGCGCCTTTGGCGGAAAACGTAATTTTAGACCGGCGGTTAAAGCTGATTAACGCCGGCTGAGTCCCCAAAGGGCATCAAAGCCGGAATTCTGTTGGATCAAACGCTTTCCATGTTTTTGTGTGGGGGCGTTTTTAAAATTGCAGCCTATAATTAAGATCATGTGGATAAAAATACCCCAAAAACGGCGCGCATGCGTCCTGCGCACCTTCGGCGTGAAGTGAAAGTGAACGCACCGCCGGTTTATTGAAGGGGTTTAAATTACGCATTGCTCATAATGGGAGGTTGGTATGGCGCACTTGATTTATATTACGAACGTATCGCTTGACGGTTTCATCGAGGACAAACATGGCAGGTTCGACTGGACAACGCCGAACGACGAGGTGTTTAAGTGTATCAGCAATCTCGTACGCAAAGCCGGCACTTATCTCTACGGACGTCGAATATATGAAACCATGCTGGTATGGGAAACCGACCCCAATCTGGCCGCTGAGTCGCCACTCAGGCGTGACTTCGCGGAGATTTGGCAGGCAGCCAATAAAATCGTATACTCCAGGACATTAAAAACTGTATCCACTCGCAAAACTCGCCTTGAGCCAGGTTTCGACCCGGAAGCAATTCGACAATTAAAAGAGACCGCCGAGCAGGATATTCTCATTGGTGGGGCCGAGCTTGCCGCCCATGCCTTTCGAGCAGGTTTGATCGATGAATACCATCTATTTATCGCTCCTATCTTATTAGGAGGCGGTAAACCATCCCTGCCTGACAATATTCGATTGGAACTTGAGCTTTTGGAGGAACACAGTTTTAGTAATGGTACGGTTTTCCTCCGTTACCGAACAAGGCAGGGAAAAACCATTTAACAATTTGTGCAGCTAACGTTTGTCGATAGATTACGAACTTTATCTTTCGGGTGTGGACTGAATTGGATATATGGGTTAGCGTGGTGCGTCGGGGAAGTTGGAATTAACCAACATACTGAAAGAGCGCCAGAACTTCCTGGCGCTCTATTAAAACCTTTGGTTATTTATCGGGTTAAATCATTATTCGCCTTTGTAGGCTTTTTCGAGTTCGCTAATATTGAGTTTACTCATTCCAAGCATGGCAGCGCCAACCCGATCTGCTTTAACTGTGTCCGGATCACGCATCATGATGTCTAAGCTTTCCGGCATAATCTGCCATGTTAAGCCATATCGATCTTTAAGCCATCCGCAAGAAATTATTTCCCCGCCATCGGATAACGCTTCCCAAAGCGTGTCAATCTCTTCCTGAGTTTTGCAGTTGACCGCTATTGAGATGGCCTCACTAAAAGTAAACATCGGGCCGCCATTTAACGCAGTAAAGTTTTGGCCATTCAGTTCAAAGTCTATTGAGGATATATCTCCGGCTTTTTTACCGGCTGTTTTTGCCACCGTCTCTGTGAGATAAGATGTGTTTATTATTTTTGCATTTTCAAACAGCGATAGATACAAATCGACCGCTTCT
>JAJTBH010000357.1 GCA_021287005.1 Anaerolineae bacterium | reverse complement strand
CAGAGGCGATTTTAGCGGCAATGCGCTGGTTTTTATGGAAGTGCAAAGCGCGGTTATGCTGCTGGATATGCTGCGGGGTGATTCAATCAGCAACCGGGATTTGTCAAACACCGATCGGGATGCCATGCTTGAAATCTGCAACATCCTGCTAAACGCCTATGTGGGATCTTTTGCCAACCTGTTAAAAGTAGGATTAAATTTTTCCGTTCCCGTTTTGTGTGAAGATTCATTAAATAATGTGCTTTCACAATATGAAATAAACCCGGATGTCATCCATTATACGCTGCTGGTAAAAACAGAATTTCATTTTGAAAATCGCAGCATCAGCGGATATGTTATTTTAATCGTCGGCATAAGTTCCTTAAGAGATTTGTTTTCGGCAATAGAGAAAATATCAAATTAATCAGAGATGGAAGGGTTATTACTATGACAAAAGTGATGATTGTGGACGATTCTGCCTTTGCACGTTCAAATTTAAAAAGAGCCTTAACAGCCGCCGGATATGATATTTTTGAAGTTGCCTCAGGTGAAGACGCTATTAATCTGGCGACACGGGTCAAACCCGATATCGTCACGCTGGATTTATTAATGCCCGGCCTTTCGGGACTCGAAACGTTAAAAACATTAAAAAATCAACTGCCGGAAACCCGATATGTGGTCATAACGGCGGATGTACAAAATAAAACGCGAGAAGAATTATTACAGGCAGGCGCACATGCCTTTATTAATAAACCGTTTTCCGAAACGGCTTTGATTGAAACTTTCCAAAATTTGGTTTAGTTAAGGGGATTGTTTTGACACATCCGGTAATTTCCGATCTGGGCTCTCTTTCGTTAACCATGCAGGCGGCTGCCTGGCAATCTGCACTGGCTTTGCAGGATATTGTTAAATACCCCGTACAAATTACATTTTGCGGGATGGAATTAATAAATGAACAAACGGATATAAACCTGAGCCTGCCATACATTCATTTGCCGGGTTCAGTCGTAAAGATAAAATTTGAAGGCGGTCTGGTAGGGGCGGGATTTTTAATCTTATCCCAGGGACAGGATGTGCGACTGGCGCAGGCGTTGTTTTTGCAGGATGCATGCTTACAAGAGTCGGAAAATGCCGTTGAAATGATTTTGAGTGAAATCGGAAATGTTTTATTAAATGTATATATCGGCAATTTATCCAACAAGGGTGACCTGCATATTAAATATTCCGTGCCGCAAGTTTATGTACGGCAGAACAACACGGAATGGGCTGATGAATTAATTAATGGGCATATACCGCCAGAGCAGGTGCTGGTTTTAAATAATTCACTTTCCATCGGGGAAATACAAATAAACCTGCATATCGCCATTATTATTAATTATGCCTGAAAAAATTTTGGAAATTATTGGGCTGGCGTTTTAGTTTTGCATCTTTATTAACAAGCGCGTCAAGGCAATTTGTGTTAAAATAGTTTGGGTTTTACAATTTGGGTATTACACCTGAACGCTCTAGGGTGAGAGGATATTTATCAGAACTTATAACCAAAGGAGACTATTATGATTGTAACGACTAAAAAATTATTCGAAGCAGCTTACGGAAAATACGCTATCGGCGCTTATAACATCAATAACCTGGAACAGACCATGGGTTTGTTCCGTGGCAATATTGATAGCAAAGCCCCGTTTATTATTCAGCTCAGTAAAGGTGCCCGCTCTTATACTCATAAATTAATGCTTGAAGGTTTAATGCGCTCCGCCGACCAGGTTTTCCCCGAAGCCATTTTTGCCGTGCATCTGGATCATGGGGATGAAGCCACCTGTATGGATTGTATCAACAGCGGTTTTTACAGCTCGGTAATGATTGACGCCAGCCATGAATCGTTTGAGAAAAACATTGAAATTACCCGCCGCGTGGTGGATGCTGCACACGCCAAAGGCATTGTTGTAGAAGCCGAATTGGGTCAGTTGGGCGGCGTGGAAGAACATGTGAAAGTCAGCGAAGCCGACGCCAAATTAACCAATCCCGAACAGGCGCGCGAGTTTGTTGACCGCAGCGGCTGCGATTCACTGGCATGCGCCATCGGTACCAGCCACGGCGCCTTCAAATTCTCCGGTTCACAGGGCCTGCATTTTGACGTTTTGGAAGAGATTCAGAAACGTTTACCCGGTTTCCCGCTGGTTCTGCACGGTTCAAGCTCCGTTCCGCAGGAAGAAGTGGCACGCATCAACCAGGCCGGTGGCAAAATGGGCGGCGCCAAAGGTGTGGACGCCACTCAATTTAAACGTGCGGCTACCCTGGGCGTGACCAAAGTTAACATCGATACCGACGGTCGTCTGGTTTGGACGCGCGTACATCGCGAGTTTTTCCGCGATTATCCCGAAAAATTCGATCTGCGCGATCCCGGCAAGGTTTTCATGGCCGAATATGCCAAGTTTATTGTGGAAAAGAACGAATACCTGGGCAGCGCCGGCCAACTGGATGCGGTGCGCGCTGTGTTAAGCAAGTAGTTTTTGAATAGATGTCTCTGGGGACTTTATCCTGCGTAATCTGATAAAGTCCCCATTTTTTGACGAAATATCTTAATCTGGAGCAAGTGTCTTGAAAAAAGCATTAATCACGGGAATTACCGGTCAAGATGGTTCATACCTGACGGAGTTACTCCTTCACAAAGGGTATGAAGTGCACGGCTTAATCCGGCGTGCCAGCACGTTTAACACACGCCGTATTCAACACAACTATCATGATCCGCACGGCAGGCGCGAAGATGTGAAGTTATTCCTGCATTACGGTGATATCTCGGTAGCCGAAACCATCTCAAATATTATTTACAATGTGCAGCCCGATGAAATTTATCATCTGGCCGCTCAAAGCCATGTGCGAGTCTCGTTTGATATGCCCGAATTTACCGGAGACGTCACCGGTCTGGGTACAATTCGCCTGCTTGAAGCCATGCGAAAAAGCGGGATTAAAACCCGTTTTTACCAGGCTTCGTCCAGCGAAATGTTCGGCGCAGCCAAACCCCCGCAAAATGAATTTACGGCTTTTGAGCCGCGCAGCCCCTATGCTGCCGCCAAGGTTTATGCTTATTGGGTGACCCGCAATTATCGTGAGGGGTATAATCTGTTCGCTTCAAACGGTATTTTGTTTAATCATGAATCGCCACGGCGCGGCGAAACCTTTGTGACCCGAAAAATCACGCGTGCGGTGGCAGCCATCGCGGCCAAACGACAGGACAAACTCTACCTGGGCAACCTGGACTCACTGCGCGATTGGGGTTATGCACCCGAATACGTGGAAGCCATGTGGCAAATTCTGCAACAGGAAAAAGGCGAAGATTATGTAATTGGCACGGGTGAGGCGCATTCGGTGCGTGAGTTTTTGGATGAAGCTTTTGGTTATGTCGGTATAGACTGGCATAATCATGTGGAAATCGATCCGCGTTATTTTCGCCCGACCGAAGTGGATTATTTGCTGGCAGACCCGGCGCGGGCTAACAATCAACTTCACTGGCAGCCCAAAATTAAATTCCACGAACTGGTGCGAATTATGGTTGACGCCGATCTGGAATTGCAGGGACAGGAATGTCCCGGAGAAGGCAAACGGATTATCGAAGAGAAGTTCTCAGACTGGCACCGTTGGGAAGACCAGGTTGTCAGCATGGAACGTTAACATCTTCATTATCAAAAAAAAGTGAATCCCCCCGGCGCTGGTCGAGGGGATTTTTTTATCAAAATCGGCTGATTATTCCGGATAGATTGGTGAACGAGGGTGCCGGTTTGTAGAAAAGGGTTAAATAATCGGTGTCATCCTTTATTCCAGGCTGACATCCAAAAGGTAACCCGATTCAAGCAAAGCACGAAAAACCAATTCCTGTCCGGCGTTTTGAATGATGATGGCATCGGTTCCGAGGTTTTCTCCCAGGTATCGTTTAACACTTTTATTCTGGCGAAGGGTGTTTATGATTTCCGGATTGGCGCGCAAGACCAGCAATTTTTCCAGGCGGCTTTGTGTGCCAAGTTTTTCCCAACGTTCAAGCGCCTGAACAAGCGCCGGCG
>JAJTBH010000356.1 GCA_021287005.1 Anaerolineae bacterium | reverse complement strand
ATGGCATCGCTGTAACCGGCTGATAAAAGCACGACTCTTTGCCCTTCGGCCAGCACCTGATTGATGAAATTCAGGTCAATCACGCGACGATCTTCGTCAACGTCATAAATATGGCAGATATGTTCTCCGGGCTGAAGATGTTCAAACATAAGAGACCCCTTGAATGGATTAAACTAAAAAAACTCTCTTTTTTTGAGATTACCTTCACCATCATTATGGCATTTGTTCAGGACAAGTCAAGAAAAAATACATCCGTTAAAATTTCTTAACCAGACTTAAACAAATTTTTGTTTAATCAGAATACCACCGGTTTATTCCGGCAGTGAATAAACGACTTGTGCGGGGATTTTTAGAGTGAGTTTTTCACCGGGGCGGAGAAAACCCGGTTTTTCAACCCAGGCTACCAGGCCACGTAAACCGATGCCGGCCTTGGGAAAAAGTTGAGCCAGTTTATCACGGTCGGGAAATTGTTCTTCAATTGCTTTTCCAGCCAGGGTACAGGGTTTGTTTTCGCCTTCAACCACCAGGGTGACACCGCTTTCGAAAAATAAACGGGTAGCCGGTGGAAGTTGGGATAAACGCGGGATGCCGCTGAGGCAAAGATTAGCCCCCAACCACTCGGGTAAAATTCGCGGAAGGTTCATGGCATCGCTGATTTGAATTAACTCTTCAATGGAGACAATGGATACCTGGCGGCTGTTGCGAATCTCGGTGCCACGTTCGTAATAGGGTGTTCGCCCGCCGGAGCGCATGGTTAAGCCGGAATGACGGTCGCCATTAAAACCGCTGAAAGAGACCTCCACCAGCGGACAAGCTTCGCTCTCCAACCTTTCAGGGTCGGGCGCAATTAAGACCTGTTCGACTTTACCTTCAATATTCATAGTTTTATACCCCTGTGGATTCCTTTAACGATAAAAAGGAAAACAATTGTATTTAATTAAGTTTACCTTAAATGAGGGTTTAACTGAACGTTTTTTCAGTCTAACCGGATAATTCGTTGAAATTATTTATTATTGGAGGGTTGGTGTAATACGATACTTAATGCCTGTACGACGGAGCCCATCGCTGAAGCGCGTTTTCCGAGCAGAGCCTGGGTAATCCGCACGACCTGTAATGATGATTTTAAGCTGCGCATTTTGATGGTTTGTCGAATGGGCTCCAGGATCAGGTCTCCCATTTGAGAAAGCCCACCGCCGATAATGATCATACTGGGGTTGATTAAGTTAATAACGCCGGATATCGCGGTGCCCAGGTGGCGGCCGGCGTCAATGACAATGCGTTGAGCCATCAAATCGCCGCGTTTGGCGGCTGCCAGAACATGGCGCGAGGTAATTGAGTCGATAGGTTGGATGGATGAAAGAGCCGTACGCTCCCCGCTGCGAACGGCCTGAATGGCATGATTGGCAATCGCGTGTCCGCCGACAATGGCTTCGAGACAGCCGCGGTTGCCACAGGTGCAAATGGGACCATTTTCCTCAATGGTCATATGTCCAATTTCTCCGGCGCTGCCAGTGGTGCCGTGATAAATGCGGCTGTCCAACAATAAACCGGCGCCAATGCCGGTGCCAACTTTGATGTAAGCCAGGTTTGATTCTCCACGCCCGACGCCATAAGCCCATTCGCCCAGAGCGCCCATTTCGGCGTCATTATTTAAAGAAACAGGAATTCCCCATGATTTTTGAAGGTGATTACGAATCGGATAACGATCCCAACCGGCCATAATGGGGGGCGCGTTTACCATGCCATATTCCATATTGATCGGGCCGGGCACACCAATGCCAACCGCGGCAATGTCGCTGATGCGCAGCCCGGATTGAGCCAGGAACGAGTGTATATTTTCATCAATAACCCGAATGCCGTTTTCGGGGCCGTCATCGATATTAAAGGGAATTTCAATTTCACTGAGAACACTGGCGGCCCAATCCGCCAGAATATAGGTAATGTGGGTGGCGCCCATTTCAATGCCCACCACTTTGCCGCCATCGGGGTTAATTTCAAGAATGATGGGTGATCTGCCGTTTCCATGTTTTCGTTTGGTTTCAAACACGAGATTTTTGGCTTGCAGTTCATCAATAATGGCAGTGATGGCGGCGCGGGTCAGGCCTAACTGGTGTGCCAGTTCAACACGGGTGATTCCACCGGGTGTGAAGCGAATTAAATCTATAACCGTATGTTTGTTAACTTTTTTAACAGGGTAAGGGAGATTCCATTGAATATTGATGGTTTCAAAGGATTTATCCACATTGTTCATGATAATTATTATAGCATCAATGTTTGATATGTCAAACATAGTTGCGTTTCACAACAAATTATCAATCAAATCGCAGTTTTTTGCCTTTTTGTATTTAAAAGGCGCTTTTTGCCCCGTTTAAGCCCCTTTTTAAGCATGTTTTTTGAGGGTTTGAGAACGAGAGCGGTGCTATTGACCGGGCTTTTGGCCGTTTTATGGCCGTTTTATGGCCGTGAACGGATTGCTTGAGACGGGGCGCTGTGCATAATATTTAGTTAAGTTTTTTAACTAACAAAAATAAATTGAATTAATATTAAACACAGGTATTGTGTTTACTTTTCTTTGTTAACGATATACGCCGAAAATTATCGATATCTTTCCGTTATTTTGATTTTACCATCCAGATATTCTGGGGGAAATTAATATAAAAACTCTGTTGGAGAAAGGAGAAAAAGAGGAAGAGATTTAATAATGTGAGAGAAGTTTAACCAATTTAATGCCGCCAAAAAAATTCGTTTAAAAAAGTACAAGAAAGGGCTAAAAATGTCTAAGTTTTACCGCTCAATTTTGTTTGTTATTTCACTGGTTATGATGGCCAGTGTGTTAGTTGGTTGTGCAGCTCCTGCTGCCACCCCCGCCCCGGCTGCTGAAGCTCCTGCCGCCGCCGCCCCCACTGCCGCCGCTCCTGCGGCTGCTGCCCCCGCTGCCGAAACCGGTAAAGTTCCGGTTGGTATCGTATTACCCACCAAAGACGAACCCCGTTGGATTCAGGACGAAACCAGCTTCAAAAATGCTTTGAAAGAAGCCGGATACGATGTACAAATCCTGTTCAGCCAGGGTGACAGCGCCAAAGAAAAAGCCAACGTTGAATCTTTAATCAGCCAGGGCATCAAAGTCCTGATTATCTGCCCGCAGGATGCAGCCGCTGCCGCCGCCTCTGCTGACGAAGCCGCCGCCGCCGGTGTGAAAGTCATTTCTTATGACCGCCTGATCCGCGAAACCAAATCGGTTGATTATTACGTGACCTTTGACAGCATTGCCGTAGGTAAAGCCCAGGCACAATACCTGGTTGACAAAGCCAGCGGCAAAGCCGGCCAGTCTCTGTACCTGTATGCCGGTGCTGCATCAGACAACAACGCCTTCGTGTTCTTTGAGGGTGCCTGGAGTGTGTTACAGCCCAAGATCGCTGACGGTACATTTGTTGTGAAAAACTCCAGCGAAGCCGTGGCCCTGAAAGACAAAGCCACCCTGACCCGTGACGAAGAAGCCAAGATCATTGGCCAGATCACGACCAACTGGGACTTCAACACCGCCAAGGGTCTGGCAGAAGCCAACCTGACCAAAGCCGCCGCTGCCGATAAGGGTGACGTGCTCATTCTGGCCCCGAACGATGGTACCGCCCGCTCAATCGCCGACGCTTTCGCCGCCGATAAAGACGTGACCAGCTATGTTGTGTCCGGCCAGGATGCTGAAAAAGCCTCCGTGCAGTACATTATCGATGGCAAACAGTCCATGACTGTTTACAAAGATACCCGTGTTCTGTCGAAAGACGCCATCACCGCCGCTGTTGCATTCCTCACCGGCGCTACCCCCGAAAAGACCACCACCTTCAATAACGGCGCCGCCGATATCCCGGCCAAACCGTCTGCCGTGGTGACCGTTGATAAAGCCAATGTCAAAGCCGCTTTGATTGACTCCGGTCAATTCCAGGCCTCTGACTTCACCGGTTTGGAAGCCAGCGCCCCCGCTGTTGAAGCCGGTAAAGTTCCGGTTGGTATCGTATTACCCACCAAAGACGAACCCCGTTGGAT